>CAIQPR010000024.1 GCA_903873775.1 uncultured Actinomycetes bacterium | reverse complement strand
GCAACCGTGATAGCAACGGAACTGAGGTTCTGCGCAACCGGGCGCAACACCTGCAACTGAAAAGCCCGGAATAATCGGGTTTCTGGGGGTCTGTGCGACCCCGTGCAACCCCCCGGATCGAAGCTACGGATCAGAAGGTTGGGGGTTCGAATCCCTCCGAGCGCACTCAAATACCTTGCTCCTGCAAGATTTCTAACTGGTCGGGTTCACTCTCGCCTCTGCAGGAGTGCAGCGATAGCACGTAATTGTGGTGTCTCGTAACCCTGGATTCCCCATAATGCCGATGGAATCGCTCACCGTTTACTCGCACATCACGTTGTTCGAACTCGCTGACCTCCTCACTCATCGAGAGATTTCCGCACGTAAGTCTCGTCGGCCTTCGCTGGGCGAAGGACTTGTCAGAGTTCTACTGGTACTTTGAGCGAGGAGCCAACACAAGCAAGGAGCACCCTGTGAGCCGCAAGAGTCGTGGGTTTGTGACGCGTGGAGCTTCGCTCGTTTCAGCATTTGTCCTAGCCTTCGCCGCGTTTCCCGTTGTGAGTTCTAAAACGTCCGGGGCCGCCACGATCACGGTCAAAACACCGACCACCGGTATTGCGTTTGATTCCTCGGTCGGCTTGGCGTTCTCGATTAGCCAGCACAGTCGTTTTGTCAATGTCGTCAATGAATCGGCGAACACAGTGTTTACGCGAATTCCCGTTGCCGGGTATCCAGTTGCTGTAGCTAGTGACCCAGGAACCGGCACCGAATACGTCGCGCTGGGCGCCAAGAAGGTATTGGACGTGATCAATGCCAAGACTCTGTCCGTCGTTCACACACTCCAGTTGTCGGCACAGCCCAGTGCCCTCGCGGTCGACCCTTCTTCCGACACCATTGTCGTGGCGAGTTCGTCGGGGCGCAGCCTCACTTTCATTGATGGTGTGACGAATCATGTCGTGCGGACGGTCAAGATTCCTGGCGGGATCACTGCTCTCGCCATCGACGACGTGACGTCGACGCTGTACGCCACGTTGGGCACGGCCAACCTCCTCGAGATCTTTCAAGAGAGCACGGGAGTTCTCGAGTCAACTCTCCCGGTGGGCGGCGATCCCATAGCCGTGGGCGTCAACGTCGGCAGTAACACGGTCTACGTCCTCAATGGTGCGTCGGGAAACCTCGCCGTCATCAACGGTGCGACGGACACCACGACGACAACAGTGGCAGTTGGAAAGAGCCCGACCGCGATGGTGGTCGACCAAACCGGTAATCACGTCTTTCTCATCTTCAAGAACTCCGCGACGATGGAAGAAGTTGACAGCGAAACCAACGCGATGCGTGGTGTCATTGCGATGCCCTTTTATCCGACGGCTCTCGATATCGATGAGTCCGACGGACTTCTCTACGCCGGCGGTGCGAAAAGCTCGACACTGATCTCGGTCAGCACGGTCGCCGGGACC
This sequence comes from uncultured Actinomycetes bacterium, assembly GCA_903873775.1. GTDB lineage: Bacteria > Actinomycetota > Acidimicrobiia > Acidimicrobiales > RAAP-2 > RAAP-2. The sequence goes on along the minus strand of CAIQPR010000024.1, from coordinate 50,070 downwards.
ATTCGCGGGTCCATCTCTGTAGGGACGAACCCCGGGGCTGTAGCTGTCGACAGCACGACGGGCCAGATGTATGTCGCGAATTATGCCGAGGACACCGTGTCGCAGATTGATCTGGCCACCAACGCCGTCGTCGCGACCATTCCTGTTGGGGACGGCCCGATTGCGGTAGCCGTCAATGATTCGTTGGACCGCATTTACGTCGCGAATGAAACTGACAAAACCGTCTCTGTGATCAACGGGGCAACGAGCTCGGTGATTGCCACAGCAGGGCTACCGGGTACTCCGTCCGCGATTGCGGTTGATCAAGGTAACGGTGCGGTCTACGTGACTGACGTCAGTGGTGGCGCTTTGGAAGAGATTGACCCGAGCTCCAATTTGGTGGTGACGCTATGTGTTGTCGGGAATGGTCCGTCGTCGGTGGCGGTGAATAGCCATACTCATATCGTCTACGTCACCAACGCAGCGGACAACTCCCTTAGTGTGGTGAACCCAACGAACGGTCACGTGAGTGCGACAGTGCAGGTTGGAGAACACCCGGTGTCCGTTGCGGTGAGCCAAGACAGATCCACGGTGTTTGTCGCCAATGGTTCTTCCGGGACAGTCTCGGTTCTTGACACTCGCTCCAACCTTGTCAGCCGCACCATCGCGGTTGGTGCGGACCCCCGTGAGGTCATCGTGGATGACGCCAATGGGACCGTAGACGTGATTGATCACAGTGGCACAGCGGTCACCATCAGTGAACGAACGAACACGGTGGTGTCGTCATATCTTGAACATGGTGATGACGTGGCCCTCGCCGTCGCGCCGGGGAGCAGCAATTTTTACGTCGTCGACAACAGCGCCGGCATCATCCGCTTGATCGGCAACGGACTTTTTCCCGGTACGCCGACCGTCACCAACGTGACACGAACGAACTCATCGATCACCGTGCACTGGACAGCGCCTCTGTCGGGTCCCGTGGCGACCGCGTTCCTGGTAGTTGCGAAATCCACCCGCGGGTACGAAACGACGGCAGTTCCTGGGTCCGCGACCATTGCGGCGGTGAACGGTCTCCGCGCCGGCACGACATACCAAGTGACGGTGATTGCGCAATCATCGCGGGACTCCGGAACACCGACGACCCCGATTGTCATCAAGACTCTGCGCCATTAGGTGTTGGGCACAAGTACCGCTTACTGCGGTGGAGACATCGTTAGACACGCTCACCAACGTTGACGTCAAGAGGTTGGCGTTCGTCGACGACGAAAGAAGAACGTCTCGTAGAGGGCGACGCCTCCCAGCCACAACGCAGTCATCCGCCACAGGACGGTGATGATGAGGGGCAGCACTGCCCTAAAGATCGCAGACTGGGAGAGGGCCATGCGGTACTGGCCGTGGGCACTGCCCCCCAAGGTCACGAGATACCGGCCGGCTGTCGGCACGCGGACGTTGGCGACTGACAGCCACGGGTGCCCGTCGAAACTCTCGTGGTCGACTCCTTGGTCGTCGGTCACTTCGAGACGCACGTGAGTAGCGAAGGACGTCACACGGATCTCGGAGGGTTCCAGCGGGGAGCAGTTCAGATCGTCGGAGCATCCCGTGTAAATCGTTTGCGTGCTCTTGGGAAGTTCAACCGACGTCGTTGCCCGGCCGGAGAGGTGGGTGGCGTCTTCCACCAAGGGAATTGCTCGTTGCGCCAGCTGAACGATGGAGAGAACAAGGAAGGTCACCGCGAGAACCAACGAGACGATGCGCACCGGCCAGTTCGGAGTGGACGGCTCCAGAAGTGACGCGATGTCCGCCTCGCGGAAGCGGCGGCGGGCGATGTCGGTGAGTATGAAGGGGACGAGCGTGAACAACGTGATGGCACAGCCAAACGAAAGTGACACCACGGGTGCCCACGTAAGAACGGGAGTGGCAATTGCGGCGCCCGTATCAAAGATCGACCACCCGAAGAGGGCCAGTATCACGAGAAGCGCAAGGCGAAGGCGCCAGAGGGTCGTAGCGAGCGGGGAGCGCCACGCCAGTGGAATGTTTTTCGGCTTCAGTACATTCGCGTTCATCATTTCGCGGACACGTCGGATGAAAGCGCGAGGCTCCGCCCACCGAATGGTCAGTGGCCCTGTTGCTCGCGCGATGATGTGGAGGAGAGCGTCGCGTACGTAGAGCGCCCAACTGCTCACAATCGTCGCGCACCCGAGAGCGACGACCAGAGCTAGGACGGTCCAACCATCGGTGGCGCCATCGTGCCGGTATTCCACGACGAGTGCCAGGGCGGACGCCGCGATGCTCGCCTCGGCAAGAGCAAGCATCACAATATGCATGCGCCACGCCCGCGAGGAATCAAAGTAGGCGTCGCCCGTGAGCCGCAGACTCCAGCTGATGTCATCGGGCTGGTCAATGACATCGCTCACACACTCATTGTTGCTCGTCCGCGTCGAGCCTGGGTCTTTCTGCCTCCGGCACGTTTAGCGCTCGGAAGGAGTTGGCCACCGGCGATGACACATCCACGTTCGCTACCATCACTCGAGGGTCGGGCTGGCGTCTGTGTTCTCACGTCGGATCGCCGCGGCAGATAGGGAGACATACATGGCGTTGGGGCGGCGACGAGGTTCATTATTGATCGGAGCAATCGCGCTCGTGTTGATGTCGACGTGTGTCGTCACCGCGCCTACCGGCGCGTCAGTTCGACACGCGCACCTCACTCGTAACAGCGTCGTCAACCGTTCGTTGCGGACCCGACTTACCGAGGAGATTCGACACCGAGAAATTGGTCACCTCGTACGTCCTCACGCGTCAATTCCTACTTGGTATCCCGACGCCCCGTCGGCGATTGACCCATCAACGGGGGGAGTCACGGATATGTCGTGTCTCACGACCGATGGCGGGGCAACTATTTGGTGTGTCGCCGTCGACCAGGTTGGACGGGCCTTGATCGGTACGGAACAAGCGAGCGCCGGAACCAACGGAACACCCGGGACCATGACGTGGTCAGCGCCGGTGACTCTCACGCCGGGCTCTGCGCTGGTGGCCGTGAGTTGCTGGGCGGTAGGGGGCTGTGCGGCTGTGTCCGCCAATGGTCGATCCTCTGTTCTCACGAACACAACATGGTCAACGCCGTCCACTTTCGACGCCTCAGGTTCTCCACAAGGGCTCTCGTGTTTTGGCGCTAACGCGTGCATGGCCGTCGATGACCAAGGTGATGCTTTCTTGTTCCAAGGCACATGGAGCTCAACAGAGAGGATTGACGAAGGATTCACAGGAGGGCTCACAGGTGTGAGTTGCGTTCCGGCGAATTCCCGCGAAGCGACACCGACACCGTTCTGCCTTGCCATCGGACTTGCCGGAGATATCGAAGCATGGAGTAACGGGCTCTGGGGAATCCCGTACTTGGTCGACGCAAACGGTCTACTTGATTCAGTGAGTTGCATCGGCGCGCCAGAAAATAGTGCCGGAGTGTTTTGCTCGCTCGCCGACGCCCTCGGTCAATTGACCGCAGTGTGTCAACTCTCTTCGTCGTGTTTCTCCCCCTACTCAACAGCACCATTCGGTACCGACCCGGGCCTCAACACGGTGTCGTGCTCGGACGACGTGCAAAGTCCGGCGACGGTCCTGTGTGCATTTATTGATTCCCAGGGCGACCTTGCATACTCACCCAATGGAGCTACTTTCTCTGTTTCAGAGGATTCGCCGTATGTCGCTGATGGGGCGTATCCCTTCGTGACCCCGTATTTCAATACAGTGTCGTGCGTAGACAATTTCTTGTGCGTCGGCTTCACCGATCAAGGTTTCTCGTTGACGTTCGACCCGGCACAGCCCGGATTACTCAATGGATCTTCGGCAGTGGTCGACGTTGACAATCAACTCACGCAAGTGGTTTGCACGACCAATGTTTGGTGTCTCGCGACTGATTCTGCGGGGTGGGTGTTCATTGGTGTCGACCACGTCTGGACGAGGCAGGAGCACGTGACGCTGGCTCCTGGGGGATTCTCAATTGTTATGTGTCCAAAGACCAGCCAGTGTCTCGCGGTCGATACGCAGGGCCAAGGGTTTGAATTGGCTAATGCACATTGGAAGGGCGTCGGAAATTATTGGAAGACCACTGGGTCAAGTTGCGTTCTCTCCACGTGCATCTTGCTCATGAATAATTGGTCTGAGCCGCTTGAGTTTGAGAATTCGTCACAGCTGATTGCCTTTAGTGGCGGGACCTTCCCCGGGTCGACTCCCTCTGTCACGCTCCAGAACATCGCTTGCGGAGAAAATTTCTCCTGCGTTGTCATGGCTGAAGATGGAACTGTGTACACAACGAAGGATGCGGACCTTCCCAACGTCGTGTGGCATCGTGCCACCACGGTCGACGCGGCGGGGGGACCCGATGCCTTCGGTTGTGTCTCGGGCGAGATTTCGACGTGCTACATCGGGGATGAGAACGGAGACATAATTGAACTGACGGCGACGTCCACGGGATACAGCGCGAGCCGACCTGTGGCGCTTGATTCATCGGGTCTTCAATCCGTGTCGTGTCCTACGGCCTCTCAATGTGTCGCGGTTGCAGGCGATGGCACGATCTACGTAGGTTCAGCTAATTATTGGACGCAAGAGCAAGCGAATGCCAGTGGTGACACTGTCAATGAGGTGGCGTGCGCCCCGTTCGGCACGTGCGAAGCCGTCACGTCAAATTCGGTGTACACACTGGCCAAGCCGGTTCCCGCGGTCTCGGTGCACGTCACTCCGGCGGTCATCAAGAAGGTGTCGGTCGTCACCGTCACGGTCACTGGCGGGCCCCTTGCTACGGGCTCTGTCAAAGTGATGTCGACGAAGACGGGTTGCACCACTGCTCTGCACGCCGGCGTCGGATCGTCGTCGGGTTCGTGTTCGATGATGTTTCCGACGGCGGGCAAGGTTCCGTTGAGCGCGACGTACTCCGGCGACGGAACCCACGCACCGGCGACACTCGTCACGTCAGTCGTGGTGGCGAAGTAACTGTCGCCCTTCGCACGCGGTGCTCGCAGTGACGTCGCCCAACACGTAGAGTCGCTCGCGTGCCACCACTCGAGCTGGACCTCTTTGGTGTTGCCATTTCCGAGTGGGTCGATGGACGCGACGAGCCGGAGATCTACGAGCGCGATGACGGTTACTTCTGTGAAGGTGACGGGGCTGAGGCGTATCTCGCCCCGGTGAGGCAGTGGTACGACGCGGAGCGGATGGCTCTTCGTTTTGTGCGTGGCCGTGTCTTGGATGTGGGATGCGGAGCGGGGCGGGTGTCCCTGGAGCTGCAGCGTCGCGGTGTTGACGTGGTGGGTCTCGACGTGTCCCAGCGCGTGGTTGACGCCGCTCGACGCAATGGCGTGCAGAACGTGGTGGCGGCCTCCGTTTTGGACGTGGGCGACGATCTCGCTTCCTTCGACACGATGATGCTCTACGGCAATAACTTCGGGATGCTCGGCACGATCCCGGCCACTCGTCGGTGGTTGCGTCGTTGGGCCTCCGTCGCTCGAGACGACGCCGTCATCCTTGCGGTCAGCACGAGCCCCTATTTCGGCGGTGCCCCGTGTGTGACGCGTGACTATTTTCTCCGCAATCGTGCCGCCGGCCGCCCACCGGGACAGTTGTCCTACCGCTATCACTTCAATGGTTTCGTCGGTCCGTGGTCGAAGTGGTTGTTTGTCTCCCCGACCGACATGGCGGCCGTCATCGCGGGGACGGGGTGGCGCATGGCTGAGGTCATTCGCCCGTCGCGTAGTGAGCCGTACGTCGCGACCCTGGTGCGGGATGTCACCTAGTGGCACGGCGGGGGGGGCGTCGTCACAAAATTCGGGTGTAACGCGGTGGGCCCCCGCGGGAACTACATCTGGTGATGGCCAGATTACAAATGACAACTACTCTCCGTAGGACGCCCAAGCAACGGAGGTTGTGGTGATCGCGCTCTTTCCTATCGCGCTGCTCGCCGGACTCGTCGCGGGCATCTCTCCCTGCATTCTTCCCGTCCTCCCCGTGGTGTTCGTGGCGTGGACGACACCGATTGAGGGTGGGGACGCAACCCCCACTCATTCACGCCGTCGGGCCCTCGCAGTCGTTGCTGGACTCGTCCTGAGCTTTACGATCATCATCCTCTTCGGCACCGCGATTCTCGACGCTCTGCACCTGCCGGACGATCTCCTCCGCAACATCGGCATTGCGATGATCATCCTGCTCGGGCTGGGACTGATTGTTCCGACACTCGGCGAATGGCTCGAGCGTCCCTTCGCGCGATTCGCCCGTTCGTCCCCCGATCGCACGCGCAGCGGATTTGTCTTGGGTTTGGCCCTCGGCGCAGTTTTCGTGCCGTGTGCTGGTCCGATCCTGACCGCAATTACGGTGCTCGGCGCACAACATCGCGTGACGATTTCGACGCTCATCCTCACCTTGTGCTTCGCCCTTGGGGCGACGATTCCCTTGACCGTCATCGCACTGGCCGGCGAGCGGGTCGTTGAACGTAATCGTGACCTCATGCGGCGAGCGACGAAATGGCGTCCCGCCGCGGGCGTGCTCATGCTGCTGATGGCGCTGCTCATCATGACGAACGCGCTCGCGGGCGTGCAGACGTGGTTGCCGGGATACACCTCGGCGTTACAAAAGTCGATCGAGCAGAATTCGTTCGTCAGCAAGCAGTTACACACACTGCAGTACGGACCGGGCAAGGGGACGATCACGGACTGTCAGAGCGGGAATCCCACTCTGCAAAAATGCGGGACAGCCCCGGAGTTCACGGGCATTACCTCGTGGTTGAACACACCCGACAACAAGCCACTGACGATGACCGCGCTGCGCGGCCACGTCGTCTTGATTGATTTCTGGACCTACTCGTGCATCAATTGCCAACGCACATTGCCGCACGTGGAAGCGTGGTACGCGAAGTACCACGCGTACGGACTCGACGTGGTGGGCGTGCATTCGCCCGAGTTCCCCTTCGAGCACGTCGTGTCGAACATTGCGTCGGCCGCAGAAAATCTCGGCGTCAAGTATCCAATAGCCGTCGATAACAACCTTGACACCTGGGGCGCGTACCAGAACGAATATTGGCCGGCTGAATATCTCGTCGACGCGAAGGGACTCGTGCGACACGCCGACTTCGGTGAGGGTAATTATGGACTCTCGGAGCAATTGATCCGTCAGCTCTTGGTGACTGCTAATCCCAAGGTGCATTTGCCACCGTCGACGAGTGTTCCGGACCTAACGCCGCAGTCGCAACTGAGTCCCGAGACCTACGTCGGTTACGAGCGTGCGCGGCACACCGCGAACTCGATCGTCAACGACACGATGACCAACTACAGCTTGCCCAACCCCGTCCCCGTGGGTTCTCTCGGGATGGGCGGTGAGTGGAATGTGCACGACTGGTACGGCGTCGCGGGACGTCACGCCGTCTTGCAACTCAATTTTGTGGCGAATGACGTCTACCTCGTCCTGGGAGGAACGGGCACCGTGAGCCTTACGGGTCCACTGGGCACTGTCACCACGATTCACGTCTCGGGGTACCCGAAGCTCTACACGTTGTTCAAGGGGCCCATGTTGACCGCGGGCATCCTCACATTGCACGCGAGTCCTGGCGTTCAGGCATACGACTTCACGTTTGGCTAAAGCGCGCCGCGAGAGTTCGTAGGCTGGAGCGTCGTGACGGTGCTCCTCCTCCTCGCTTTCATCGTCTACTGCGCCGCGATCTTCGCCACGTTCCACCTCATGGCGCGCCGTCGGTACCGCGCTCGGGTGCAGACCTTGGAGCCACGAGAGCTCTCCACGTACGCCCGACGAGGCGATCCGCGTGATGGCGCGACCGTGACGTGCGGCGACGCGACAGTGGAAATGGCGGGTGCGTCCCGTGACTACGTCGTCGCGGTCAATGAGAGCAACGTGTTCTTTGTGCCGACGTCCTCGTCACGATTTCTTGGCGAGCCGTCTCTCGTTGTGCCGCGGACCAGTCTTCGTGACGCGTCCTCCTCGTCATTCGTTCTCGGTGCGACGCTCGTTTCACTCTCTTCGTATCGCGGCGTGCCATTGTCCGCAGTGATTGAACAGGGACCCTCGGCCGTGAGTGTGTCTCCGTTGTCCTGGCGCAGCGAGCCGATGGAGAGCGACACGATCGCCGTCGGCTCCCTGATGCGCTCGGTGCACGTGGCGGGCGCCCTCGTGGCGATCTTCCTCGTCGTCGTGGCAACGATGAGTGGGCACGTCGCTCTCGCGGTCGGCTTCGGTCTCGGCGTGGTGTGGTTCCTCGGCGTCACCGGACGTCGATTCCGTCACGCCGACGTCACCGTGCAGAGTGCTCGTCAGCTCTCCGACATGGCGGGATCGGAATTGGTGGTCCGGGCGGCGGTGAGTTCTGTTCCTCTTCTCATTGCGGGGATCCTCGGAGCGCTCCTCGGCCGACACAGTGCTCTGTTTTCTTTCATTTCCGGCGTGGCGCTCACGATCGGGTTTTCGACGGCTGTGATCTTCACGGGATTCTGGCGACTCCGGAATCTGACGAAGACCCGGGGGTAGCGCTGGGGCCGCCGATGCCGTCTCACCGTGCGGGTGAGTGGCGAATGTGCGGGCGTTGACCGTACGAACAATGTAGAAAAAACTTTCATTCCATTTCTATGGAATTTCGACATCGCTCACGCGAAATGTCATTGAATTTTCTTGTGTTGTTCGCACGTTCTTCGTTGACGCCACCTGCCTCTTCCCGTTAGCCTTGTCGTGATCCCGATGCGCTCGCATCGACGTGGAGGCTCTTGTGCGACAACATTTCTTTCGGCCTCTGACGAGTGCATTGCTCATCGCCGTCGTGGCCTCGCCGCTCGCATCGAGCGGAGCATCCGCGACACGAGTGCCCACGCCGAAGAGCGTCCTCGTCACTCGAGCGCACGGCACGCCCAGCGTGATGGGCAATTTTCAATTCGCCTCACCGGACGCTGAGGTGTCCTCGGGTGGCAACTTATGGGTCGCGAACTCGGCGGCCAATTCTGTGACCGAGATCAACGAGTCCACGGGCGGCGTGGTGCGGATCTTGAGCGGCTCCACGTACGGCTTCTCGGATCCTCAGGCGCTAGCAATCTCCGGATCACACCTGTGGGTGGCGAACTTCTCGTCGAGCACAGTGACCGAGGTGAGTACGTCAAACGGCGCGGTCGTGCAGACCCTGACGTCGACGCAAGGCATTAAGAGTCCCGTCGCTCTCTTCACTGATGCCGCTCATCTCTGGGTCGCAAACTTCGCCGCGAACTCCGTCAGCGAACTCAACGTCAACTCCGGCGCCCTTATCCAGGTGCTATCCGGTAGCTCCGGATTTAGTGGACCCATCTCATTCACCTCCGATGGGACGAATCTCTGGGTCGCCAATTTTGATTCCAATTCGTTGACCGAAATCAACGAGACCACTGCGGCCCTCGTGCAAGTGGTATCGAGCAGTCGAGTGCCCATGACGAACCCCGAAGCACTCGCATTCGACGGCACACACATCTGGGTCGCGAACGCCGGTAATTACGTCTCGGAAATCAACGCCAAAACGGCCACCCTGGTACAGATTCTCACCAAGGCGAAATACGGATTCTCTAATCCTCAAGCCGTGTTGTTCGACGGCGCCCACGTATGGGTGGCCAATACGTGGGCGTCAACCCTGACGGAAATCACTCCCTCCAACGGGGCACTCGTACAAACGGTCGGGGGAACGCCGTCGTTCAGTGGACCCATCGCCATGGCGAGCGACGGACACAATCTCTGGGTCGCGAACTTCAATAACGCCACCGTCACCGACGTGACGGAATCAAATGGTCTGATCGCTCAAATCCTGTCTAATCCTCAGTACCAGCTGCAAAATCCGTCCGCCATAACCATCAGCGGCCAAAATTTGTGGGTGGCGAGCGCCACGTCGGTGACCGAAATCAATCTCACCTCGATGTTGCCCATTAAAGTCCTCAGTGGCAGCTCCTACGCCATCGATGATCCGCAGGCCATGGTGGCCGACGCCACGCACTTGTGGATTGCCAATGAATTCGGAAATTCGATCACTGAAATCTCGCTCGCAACGGGCGCCTTGGTGCAAGTGATTTCCAACAAGTCGTTCGGGCTCAATAATCCCCAGGCCCTCGTGTCCGACGGCACGCATTTGTGGGTTGCCAATTTCGGTGGGAATTCGGTCACCGAGATCACTGAATCAACGGGCGCCTTGGTGCAAGTCCTTTCGAGCAAGAATCTGTCGCTCAGCGGCCCCGAGGCGCTGGCGTCACAGAACGGAACATTGTTCGTTGCCAACATGAATGGCAATTCCATTACGGAGATCAATGAGAAGAACGGGACGCTCACCTCGGTGGTGAACGCGTCGGCCGATGGTTTCAACGCACCCTGTGCGACCTGGAGTGATGGGACGAATCTGTGGGTCGCCAACATGAAGGGCAACTCGCTGACGGAGATCTCGGAGAGTACCGGCGCACTGGTGAAGACGTTCTCTGGTGGTTACTTCGGCTTCGCGAGTCCGGTGGGTGTGTTGTTCGATGGGGCGCACGTGTGGGTCGCGAACGAACATGGCAGCACGCTGAGTGAACTCACGCCATCGGGAACTCCCGTGCAGGTCCTCTCTGGCGCGGTCTACGGATTCAACAATTGGAGTTCACTCGTCTCCGACGGCACGCACCTGTGGGTCGCGGACTACGGCACGAGCGCAGTGACCGAGATCAACCAGGCTGACGGATCACTCGCGGCGCTGTTGACGAACAGCTCACCGGTCATCCTCGGACAACATCGATAACGATCCGCCATCGCGGCGTGACTAGTTCCGCCCGAAGATGCGCAGGAAGAACAAGAACACGTTGAGCGCGTCCAGGAAGATGGACGCTGCCATCAGCGCGGGGTTGTCGGTCGCGTTGTTACCGCGGCGTAGGCGCTGGAAGTCGAACGCGGTGAGTCCGGCAAAGATCGCGAGACCGATCACGCTGTAGAGGATGTCCGCCCCGGGAATGTGGATGAAGATCAACACGATGCCCGCCACAATGAGCCCGAGCAGCCCGATAAAGCAGGCGCGCGCAATAAAAGAGAGGTCCTTGCGGGTCGTGTAACCCACAGTGCCGAAACCCATGATGAACAGCGCGGTGGCCCCGCCGGCCCGCCACAGGGCGGCCGGATCAGTGGAGGCGTAATAGACGAGCGTGGGGGCGGTAGCGATACCCATCAAGAGGCCGAAGCCGAGCAGGAGGGGCACCGTCAGCGTCGGCGCCTGGCGCACGGTCGCGCGCATCCCGAACAAACACGCCAGGGCGGCGAGGAACCATACCCAGATCAAGCTGTAGGACATGTTGCGCCCGAGGTAGGCACCAAGGGTGAAGGTGCCCGCCGTGGCGGCGACGTACCACATGGTCTGAGAGAAAAGGGTCCGGGTTTGGACCCGTGACATCGCCCCGTCGCTGGCGTAACTCATGGCGTTCGACACGTGACTCCTTTGGACGTGAGGGAATTCCTACCCCTCAATCTAGAGATGTCGTGCCCGCCGAGTGGCACCACCACCGTCGCGAACTACGAGGACGGGCCCGCGGCCGTGTCCCAGTAGGGCTGGCGGAGCTTGAATTTCTGGAGCTTCCCGGTAGCTGTGCGAGCGAGTTCGTCTCGGAATTCGATGCTGCGGGGGCACTTGAAGTGGGCCATGTGGTCGCGGCAATGGGCAATGAGATCGTCTTCGGTGACCTCGAAACCGGAGCGCACGACCACGAGGGCCTTGATCGCCTCCCCCCATTTTTCATCCGGCACGCCGATCACGGCGACTTCTGCGACGGCGGGATGAGCGAACAAGGTGTCCTCGACTTCGATGGAACTCACGTTCTCGCCACCCGTGATGATGACGTCCTTCTTCCGGTCGGTTATGACCGTGTAGCCATTGTCGAGGTAGCCCCCGTCACCCGTATGGAACCATCCTCCCTCGAGCGCTTTTTCGGTCTCAATCGGCTGTTCCCAGTAACTCGCGAAGACGTGATTGGCGCGCGCAAGCACTTCGCCGTCAACGTCGACGGTGATCTCAACGCCCACCGCGGGAACTCCGGCGCGCGAGAGGCGCGTGGCCCGCTCATCTCCGGGGAGCTCGTCCCACTCTTTTGGGGCCCGATTGATCGTGAGGAGGGGCGACGTTTCGGTTAAGCCGTAGATCTGAATGAATTCCCACCCGAGCTCACTCTCGACTCGTTCAATGACCCGCCGCGGCGGTGGTGCGCCGGCCACCACGATCCGCACGGCGTCGCGTCCCGGAGTGTCGAGGCCCTGTGCACGACGAGCCGCCGCCGCGTCGAGGGCCATGGCGATCACAGCGGGCGCGCAACACAGCAGCGTGACCCCGTGGGACTCGACGCGTCGCAGAATGTCCTCGCCATCGATCTTGCGGATCACTATGTGCTCGGCGGCCATGGCGGTCGCGGCGTAGGGCATGCCCCAGCCATTGGCGTGAAACATCGGCAGAGTGTGCAGCAGGACGTCGCGGTCGCTCACCCCGACGTGCCACCCGAAGATTGTGGCGTTCAGCCAGCAGTTGCGATGGGTGAGCTGCACGCCTTTAGGGCGAGCGGTTGTTCCCGAGGTGTAGTTGATGGAGCACGTGGCGTCTTCGTCGGCCGCCCAGGGAAGAGGATCGTGTCGATCCGAAAACTCGCTGAACCATTCGGCGTCGTCCACGCCATCGAGACACACCTTGATCGGTCCCGAAAGGTGTTCCACGAGATCGCGCTGATCCGGGTCGAACATGAGCACGCTGGCACCCGAGTGTTCGACGATGTAGGCGACTTCTTCCGCGTTGAGTCGGTAATTGATGGGGACTAGTACGCGGCCCCAACCGCTGACGCCAAAGAAGCTGATGAGAAAGCGCGCCGAATTAGGGCTCACGATCGCGACACGCGCACCGTGAGGAATCTCGAGCTCGTCCAGCTTCGACGCGAGGGACGCGGCCCGTCGGAACAACTCGGCGTAGGTGAGAGATCCGAGTGATCCGGCGACGTCGGGCTCGTCGACGACCGCGACACGCTCGGGCGCCACGAGCGCCGCCCGTCGCACAAAGTCACCCACGGTAAGTGGTATCCGCATCATTCCCCCCGGTACGACGTCACGTCAACCTACGGGAATCTACTCAACAAAGTTGGCCCTGAACACCGTTCACTTTTCGGGGAAACCGAGGGCGTCGACCACCGAACCGCCATTGAGTGGGGGGCCGAGGACCACCGTGGTGCGATGCGACGACGGCGTGAACCACACAAGTGATTGACCGGGTCCGCAGCCGAGGGTCGCGTGAAGGAGCAGAGACGCGTGAGTAGCGGCGAGCACCCACACACTGTCGCCGGTCGCGACGCGCGGGACGGTGACGGGTGTGGTGTGTCCCGAGGCATTGAGGCGAGACAGGTACTGATATCCGCAACCACCGGCGGTCTGGACGTAGATGCCGTCGCGGAGCTGCCAGGCGTTCTCGTCACCGTTGTCCATTCCCGTCGGTGACTGGCTCAAGGTGGTGACAGTGGCCGTCAGGGTGTTGACCAGATACAACTGAGGAGGGCTCGCGGCTCCGCTGCAACTCGTGAGTATGACGTCGCTCATCCACCAGCGTGTGGGCTCACAGTAGACAACGCCGGGGATCGAATACTGATGGAGTACAGCGCCGGCGTTCGATACGTCAACGACCCCTCCGGCGGCCCCGAGAATGAGGTGAGTGCCGTCGGGAGAGGACACCGTGTAGCCCGTGTACTTGCCGACCTCGGAGAAGAGGTACGGGTACGTCTGTTGGACGACTCCCGTGAGAGACGTGCGCGTCAGTCGCTGGTGGTCATTCGTTTGGGTTTCCACCAGCAGCGCGCGACCCCGGGGACGTGTGAAGTCCGCGCTCGAGTACAACACCGTCTGGCTGAAACCAATCTCACTCGTGGTCAAGGTACGTCCCGACGAGAGACTCATCGTCACGAGCACCGCTTGACTCACATCGGCTGGGCAGTGGTCTCCCGCCGGACAGAAAGGGGGCTCGTCGAGCAGCGCGCGATGGGTCGTGGGTGACCAGTCCAGAAGACTTGTGTTGGAGGGAACGGACGTAATGAAGTACCGGCCACCATTGGGTGCGACGAGAAAGAGTGAGTACGACAGGGGCGACGTCGAATTGTTCGGGGTGTCGTAGATCTTGGCTGCTTGTGAACTCCACAGCGCCAATGACCAGCGTGGTCCAACGTGCGACCACGGAATCGCCGATCGGTGTCCCACGTGATTCGGCGCGAGCGTCGTGGGTGTCGGGGCGGACGTCCCACACGCTGCCAGGGCGAGTGCCCCGATCATCAGTGCCATCCCTGCCGTGACGAGCTTTCGCATGTCCACCTCCGACACCTCTCTACTACGTGGCCAGTGCTCTCGCGAGAAAGAAGGTTGGGGTGCCCACTCGGCGTTCTCTACACTGGTTTTCGCCCATCGTCCTGGAGGTCGTCGTGCGTTCAGCCAAAGACTTTTTCCGCCCACTGGCGCTCGGTGCGCCCGAGCCGCTGCGGGAGATTCCGTTTCGCCCGTCGCGCATGATTCACTTCTTTCCGGCGTCCAATCCCAAGATGGTCGCGAAGTTGCCGGAGTTGGCTCCCAAGGTCGACGTCTTGCTCGCCAATCTCGAAGACGGCGTGCCGGCCACGGACAAGGACGCCGCGCGTCAGGGCCTCATCGACGTGGGTCGTAACGTGGATTTTGGCGGGACCCAGTTCTGGACCCGCGTGAATTCCCTCGACTCTCCCTGGGGCCTCGACGACATCGTCGCCGCAGTGACCGAGGTCGGGCACCGACTCGACGTGATCATGATTCCGAAGGTCGAGGGCGCCGAAGACATCCATTACGTGGATCGTCTGGTGGCGCAGCTCGAAGCCAAGGCGAAACTCGAACGACCGATTCTCCTGCACGCAATTCTCGAGACGGCGCGCGGCGTGGCGAATGTTGAGGAGATCTGTGCGGCGAGCCCGCGCATGCAGGGGCTCTCTCTCGGCCCGGCCGACCTGGCGGCGAATCGTCGCATGAAGACCACCCGTGTGGGTGGCGGGCACCCCGACTACCTCGTGCGTCAAGACCCCATCGATGGGGACATCAATTCGCAGCGCGCGATCTACCAACAGGACCTCTGGCACTACACCATTGCGCGCATGGTCGACGCGTGTCAGTCCAATGGCATCTTCGCGTACTACGGACCATTCGGCGACATCGCCGACGTGGTCGCCTGCGAAGACCAGTTCCGCAACGCCTACCTCCTCGGATGCGTCGGAGCGTGGAGTTTGCACCCGACGCAGATTGAAATCGCGCGACGAGTTTTCTCCCCCGACATCGCTGACGTGCGCCACGCGCGCCGGGTGATCGCGGCCATGGGTGACGGCACGGGTGCGGTGATGTTGGACGGCAAGATGGAAGACGACGCGTCGGTGAAGCAGTGCCGGGTGATGATCGAACTCGCGAACGAACTCGCCGCACGCGACCCCGAGGTCGCCGCCCTGTACGCCACGATTGAGGAGAACTAGTTATGTCGACCCCTGACGCGCTGCGACCTCGCCGCAGTGTTCTCTACATGCCGGCCGCCAACGAACGAGCATTGGAGAAGGCGAAGGCGATCCCGGCGGACGCCCTGATTTTCGACCTCGAAGACGCTGTTGCGCCCGACGCCAAGGCCGACGCGCGCGAGCGCGCCTGCGCCGCCTTTGCGGGTGGCGGCTACGGGCACCGGGAGATCACGATTCGGGCCAACGGTCTCGGGACCGCGTGGCACGAAGACGACCTTCGCGCCATCGCGGCCGTCGGACCGTCGGCCGTGGTCGTGCCCAAGGTGAACTCCGCCGATGACGTGCACGCGATCGAGGCGGCACTCGAGAGATTCGGCGCTCCCGACCACACGAAGATTTGGGCGATGTTGGAAACTCCCATTGCGATGCTGCACGCGGAGGAGATCTGTGCCGCCTCCGAGCGTCTCGCCGTATTGGTGATGGGGACCAACGACTTGGCGAAGGAACTCCACGCAGTGCGCGTGGCGGACCGCCACCCGCTGTTGTTGGGTCTCGGGCTCTCGTTGCTCGCCGCGCGGGCGTCGGGCAAGGTCATCCTCGACGGCGTCTTTAATGACATCAAGGATGAGGCGGGACTGATCGCGGAGTGTCGCCAAGGTCGCGAGATGGGCTTTGACGGCAAGACGTTGATTCACCCCAGCCAGGTGGAGCCGTGCAATACCGTCTTTTCTCCCGAAGCTGACGAGGTCTCCTTGGCGGAGCGGATCATCGCGGCATTCGAAGAGGCAGAGGCCGACGGCCGCGGCGTAGTGACCGTGGATGGTCGCATGATTGAAAATCTCCACGTCGATGAGGCTCGACGAGTCCTGGCGATTCACGCCGCCATTGCCGCACACGCGGAGTAGTCGACCGCGCGCGCCACGCGTGGAGTAACAAGGGGGTGGGGAATCCCCCGAGGAGGCTCGAATGAGCACTGTGAATGTCGACCGTGTCGGCACGACAGCCGTGATCACCATCAACCGGCCCGAAGTGCGCAACGCGGTCGATCAGGTCACCGCGCACGAACTGGTCGAGGCGTTCGAACTCTTTGATTCCGATGATGAGTTGCTCGTCGCCGTTCTCACCGGTGCGGGCTCGGTGTTCTGCGCGGGTGCGGACCTGAAGGCCCTGGGCACCGAGCGCGCGAATCGCGTGGAGTTGACGGGACACGGTCCGATGGGCCCAACGCGACACCTACTCTCCAAGCCGGTCATTGCCGCGATCGAAGGTTTCGCTGTCGCCGGCGGACTGGAACTCGCCCTGTGGTGCGACCTGCGGGTCACGGCGCGGAACGCGGAGTTTGGCGTGTTCTGTCGGCGCTGGGGAGTGCCCTTGATTGACGGCGGCACGGTGCGACTACCGCGACTCATCGGTCAGTCGCGCGCCCTCGACATGATCTTGACCGGTCGGCCCGTCTCGGGAGATGAGGCCCTGGCCTTCGGACTGGCCAACCGGCTGACGGATCCGGGCGGGGCCCTGGCCGGTGCGCTCGCATTGGCGGACGAGATCGCCCGCTTTCCGCAGATCTGTCTGCGCAGTGACCGACTCTCCACTTACGAGCAGTGGAACCACACCACGGCCGAGGCCCTCATTCGCGAGACGCAATACGGGATGGACGTGCTGCGCTCGGGAGAAAGTCTCGCGGGTGCCCGACGTTTCGCCGACGGCGCGGGGCGTCACGGCGAGAGTTCGTGATGTCGACAACACCGACGGCACCGGCGACGTGGTACACGGACCCCGTGCAGTACGACCAGGAACGTTGGCGCATTTTTGGGCGTGAGTGGTGCGCGGTGGGTGACACCGAACAGGTGGGTGAACACGGTCACTACATCGCGAGGGTCGTGGCGGGTTTTCCCCTCGTCATCGTGAACGACCAGGGCACGTTGCGCGGATTTCACAATGTCTGTCGTCATCGCGCGGGTCCTCTCGTTGACGACGGTGGCGGGCAGTGTCGGAGCTTCGTCTGTCGCTATCACGGCTGGGCCTACCAGCTCGACGGCCACTTGCTGTCCGCTCGCGACTTCGGTGAGGACGTCCGTGCGGAGAATTTCTCATTGCTGCCGGTCCGGGTCGACACGTGGCGGGGAATTGTCTTTGTCTCACTGTCGAATGACACCGCACCACTGGCCGAGTGGCTCGGGGGACTCGTGGCGCACAGCGCCGACTTCGACACCTCCGGACTCGTGGTGACCCACCGCAGCGAGCACCGCATCGCGGCCAATTGGAAGGTCTACGCGGAGAATTATCAGGAGGGGTATCACATCCCTCTGGTGCACCCGGGACTCAACAAGCAAATTGTGTCATCCCGCTACGAGGTCGAGATAGAGGGCGCCGTCACGGTGCACCGCGCACCCACGCGCGACGGCTCGGTCACCAATGGCGCGTGGCTTTGGCGCTTTCCGGGTCTGGCCCTCAACTTCTACGACCGCGGGATGAGTCTTGAGAGCTACTGGCCGGAGGGTCCAACGACGACTCTCGTGTCGTACACGTTTTTCTTTGACGCGTCCGTGTCGCCCGAGGAGTGCGAGGCCGCGGTCACATCGTCGACCGCCGTGCTGGACGAGGACCGCATCATCTGTGAATCGGTCCAGAGGAATCTGGCCGCGGGCGTGTACGAACGAGGAATTCTGAGTCCTCGCTACGAAGCCGGCGTGGCTCTCGTGCAGAGTGAAGTTCGTCGCGCCCTGGGACTATCGAACTAGTGGGCACCGGCCCGACGCCGCGCCCACCATCCTCGACCCGCGAGGCTTTGTGTGTCGCCCTCGTGGGCGCCAGCGACCAGGGGTGAGCGGGCTAGGAGAACCCCACCGGCGAGAAGAACGCCAAAGGACGTGATCTCCCCAGCGATGGCCGCCGGGGAATGCCGCAGGACGTCGCCGAAGAGAATGATGCCGAGAACCACGGAGACCACGGGGTTGATCAGAATGAGTGATGACTGGCTGGCGGCGAAGGGTCCCGCCTGGAAGGCGCTCTGCATGATGAAGAACGACCCCAGTCCGACGAGCACTACACCGTAGGTGGCGGGGCTGCGAACGAGGGGACCAATGCCGTGCGCCAGTGCGTCGGTCATGGTCTTGGTGAGAGCGGCGGTGAGTGCGAAGCCCACCGAGGCCGCCGCACCGAGTGCCAGCGCGCGCCACCATGATGGTCCTCGCCGCCCCGCGAGAACGAACGCCAGCGCGACGACGGCGGTGACTCCTGACGTGAGTGCCCACGCGAGGTGTGAGGGCGTCTGTGAGCCGGCGCTGGGTGCGGCGAGGAACAGAAAGAAGGAGAGGCCGGCGGTCGTCATGACTGTGGCCACCGCGTCGTGGGCCGTGAGGTCGAGTCCGAAATAGAGCCACATCACGAGCACCGTGATCACCAACTCGCTGACCAAGATCGGCTGCACGATGGTCAAACTGCCGGCGTGGAGCGCGGCCGCTTGGGCCAGAAATCCGGCGCCCATCAGCACGAAACCACCGAGCCAAATCACGCGCGTGAACATGTGGGTCACGAGTCGAGCGGACATCGCGCTGTCGGTCGGCGCGTCCTCGACACCGAGACGTTGCATGATCGACGACAGCGCGTTGACCAGCGCGGCAACGCACGCTAAGAGGTAGACCACGAGACCAGCCTACGAAAGACGCCGTCTCGACGTCTCCGCCGACACTTCTACACTTGTCGAGCATGAGCCCGGCCACCTCGTCACCCGCGGAGCGTCAGAAGAGCCACCCCGCCCTCGCCAAAGTGCCCGAGATCACGCTGCTGTTTTGGGCGATCAAGATCATTTCCACCGGCGTCGGTGAAGCCTTTTCGGACTTCTTGGCCCACCGGTACTCACCTCTCGCGGTAGCGCCGTTTGGTGTCGTGCTCTTAGTGATCGCCCTATACGTGCAAATTCGCGCGTCCGCGTACAACGCCTGGCGGTACTGGGGGGCGGTGTCGGCGGTCGCGATCACGGGCACGATGCTCGCCGACGGGCTGCACGTCAAGGTCGGTCTGTCGTACACCGTGACCACGGCCGGGTGTCTGATTCTTCTCGCCCTCGTTCTCTCCGCGTGGTACCGAGTGGAACACACCCTGTCGATTCACTCGATTTATACCCTGCGACGCGAATTGTTCTATTGGGCCACCGTGATCTCCACCTTCGCCTTGGGTACGGCGGCGGGCGATTTCACTGCCAACACGCTGCACCTGGGTTTCCTGGCGTCGGGATTCTTGTTTCTCGGCCTCTTTGCGCTGCCGGGTCTGGCGTACCGGTTCCTCAAGTGGAGCGAGGTCTTCTGCTTTTGGTTCGCGTACATCATGACGAGACCTCTGGGCGCGTCGTTCGCGGACTATCTCGGCGTGTCCAAGGAGCGTGGCGGTATCGCCATTGGGACGGGCATCGTGAGTCTCGTGGGCGCTGTGCTGATCGTGATTCTCGTCGCGGTGGTCGACCGTCGAGAACGCGCCGCCGGTCACCAGTAGTTGCCCGCACTCTGAACCAACTGCAATGATCACCTGAGCGTCCGACGCATGGGGGGTCACGAGATGGAACGCACAACGGTGACGAGTTGGGAGACGGACTTTGACGTCATGGATCCGTCCTACGTCGAAAATCCCTTTCCGATTTGGGATGCATTGCGTGAGACCTGCCCCGTCGCGCACACGGAACGTCGACGGGGCGCCTGGCTCCTGACGACGTACGACGACGTGACTGCGGCCGCGCACGATATCGAGACGTTCAGTTCATTGCAGATTTCCGTGATTCGACCTGAGGAGGCACCCCAGGGTGGCGGAGGTGCGCCGATGTTGCCCTACGGACTGCCTCCCATCTCCTCGGATCCGCCACTGCACACCTGGACGCGCCGGCTTCTGCTGCCCTGGTTCTCACACAAGCGGGTTGATTCGTACGAGGCGATGACGCGCGAACTGTGCCACCGTCTGATTGACGGATTCATTGAAGATGGACGAGCGGACGCCGCCGAGGGCTACGCGCAGCAGATTCCCGTGCGCGTGATCGCGAAGACCCTGGGCGTCCCCGACACCTTGTCGGACACCTTCACGGGCTGGGTGCGCGACGTGCTCGAATTCGCGGACGACCAGCCACGTCGGGCCGCGGGAGCGCGAGGAATTTTCACCTATTTGACCGAGGAGATCCAACGGCGACGCGAAGACCCGCAGGACGATCTGATCAGCTCGCTCGTTCACGGGGAACATGAGGGTGAGCCCATTGACGAGGCGTTGATACTCGGGATCTGTTCCCTGGTCATGATCGCGGGTATCGACACCACGTGGTCAGCGATCGGTTCCTCCCTGTGGCACTTGGCCACACACCCCGAGGACACCGCACGACTGGTCGCGGAGCCCGCGTTGATGCCGAGTGCTGTCGAAGAATTCCTGCGCGCGTATTCGCCGGTGACGATGGCCAGACTGGTGACCGAGGACGTGGAGTTCCGCGGTTGTCCCATGAAGAAGGACGACAAAGTGCTCATGAACTTTCCGGCCGCGAATCGGGACCCGGAGGTCTTTGACCGAGCGGACGAAGTGCTCATTGATCGAGAAGTGAATCGACACGTGGCGTTCGGTTCGGGGATTCACCGATGCGCGGGATCCAACCTCGCGCGCATGGAACTCACCGTCGCCATTGAAACGTGGCTGCAGCGCATTCCTGAGTTCCGCATTAGTGACGACGATGCGGTGACGTGGGCCGGCGGCCAAGTGCGTGGTCCGCGCCAGGTGCCGGTGGTCTTCCCGCGATAAATCAACAGGGTGCTGCGAGAGGGCCAAGGTCGACCGTACCCCTCCCCGCGGCGCGTGGCGCCGCGGGGAGGGGTGTGTTACACACCAACCAGTTCGCGCTCCGTCTCCTCCACAGTGGGGGCCGTGGGAGAGGCGCTGTAGTGGGGTGTGCGACGTCGTCCCACGTGGAAGTGGTCGTAGGCCACACCCACGAGGACGGGGGAGAGCGCGACGGCGGCGGCCGCGGCAACTAGAAGTGTCTTGAAGACGATGGTGATAATCATGCTGTACCTTTCGTTCGGGCCCGAGGGCTGGAGTGCGGCTTCGTTGCGACAGGATTCACAGTACGAACGCAGCTCAAGAGTTCTCTTAGGCCCACGTGAAAGGTTCGTAAGAATGAGCGCCGCGTACAACGTTGACGGGAGCGCGACGACACGAGAGGACGCCACATGTTTCGCCTCATAACCATTGCAGGCCGGACCGCATTTGAGATAGGTGAAAGGTACGTGGATATCGCGACCGCGACCAGTGACGCGTCGCTCAGTGATCCGCTCGTTGCGGTCTCGCGCGTCGACGAATTGCACGATGCCTACGCCGCCGCCGTCGCGTCGGACATGACAACGGGTCTGGTTCGTGATGTCACTCTGGATGCGCCCGTACCGACGCCGCGCCAGGTGTTCGGCATTGGTCTTAACTACCGCGAGCACGCCCGTGAGACGGGTGCCGAACTTCCGCCCGCACCATTGACATTTACCAAGTATCCGAGCTGCATCACCGGGCCCACGTCACAGATTCCGCTCTCGGGCGATCGCGTGGACTGGGAAGTGGAGCTCGTCGTTGTTATTGGACGTACGACGCGCCACATCCCCGTCGCTTCGGCGTGGGACTGTGTCGCAGGAGTGACACTCGGCCAAGACATTTCCGACCGCACGGTGCAGCGCACCGGCGTGCCACCCCAGTTCGGTCTCGGCAAGTCCTTTGAGAACTACGGTCCCACCGGACCCGCGCTGGTGTCCCTCGACGCCTTCAGTGATCTCAACAACATCGCCCTACGGTGCGAGGTGGACGGCGTCGAGATGCAGTCGTCGACGACGGCCGACCTCATCTTTGACGTGCCGACGGTGATTGCGTACTTGTCGTCCATCGTCACGCTGTACCCGGGAGACCTCATCTTTACGGGGACTCCCTCAGGTGTGGGCGCTGCGCGAGGAGAGTTTCTCCGTCCGGGCAGCGTGCTGACGTCCTGGGCCGAAGGAATTGGCGAACTTCGTAATCCCTGCGTCACGGGACGCGGCCCGCTGGCCGTGTCGAACTAGTTCGTGCCGGCGAAGCGCTGGCGCGAGGCCTCAAGTTCAGCTTCGGCGGCTTCGCGACCGACGTAGTGCTCAACCTTTGACCACTTGTTCGGATCCAGATCCTTGTACGTCGAGAAGAAGTGGTGAATGCGGTCGAGGATGTCCTTCGGCACATCGTCAATGTCGTTCATGTCCTGCCAGCGACGGTCGTACGTCGGCACGGCGATGAGCTTCGCGTCCTCGCCGTTCTCGTCGGTCATGATGCACATGCCGAGCAACTTCACTTCGATCTCACAGCCGGGAAAGGTCGGGTATTCGGTCAACACGACCACGTCCAGCGGGTCTCCGTCACCGGCCAACGTGTCGGGAACGAATCCGTACTCTCCGGGGTACCCCATGGCGACCACCAGGTGACGGTCGAGCTTGATGGTGTGCGTCTCGTGGTCGAACTCGTACTTGTTCTGGCTGCCGCGAGGGACTTCGACGATGATGTTGACAGTAACCATGGGGTCTCGATTCAGATGTACGACGGAACGCTTCATTGTATGAGAAACGTCCGTGTCGGTTCTGCAACGATTCTTAGACAATCTGCGCGTCGGGCTTAAGACCGTTTCCTACAGTCATTCCATGCCCCTGTCGACACGAACGTCATCGGACCACAACGCTCAGACCTCCCTGCGCACTTCCGAAGTTCTCGTGGCGGCAGGGGCCTTCCTTTTCTTGTGTCTCGCGGTTCTCACGAAGGCCAGCGCCATGCTCGAGCCCGACGACTTCGCCTACCGGGCGTCCATCGCGGCCCTCGGGGCGGGACACCTCGTCTTGACGAACGCGCAGTATCTCGCACTGCGCCATCAACTCGGCAGCATTCTCCAATGGGACCATCTGGCGGACGGTTCGTGGTTTTCGGAGAAGAACCCCGGCTATCCCTTTTTCGCCGTTGTGTTCTACAAGGCGCACCTCGTTCGTGTAGCCCCGTTGTTCTACGGCGGACTCGCCAGTATCTCTCTCTTCTGTGGCGCACGGCGCTGGTTAGGGCCATGGGGTGGCACGTGGGCTGTCGGCCTCTTCTGCACGTCGGGAGCGGCGCTGGCGTTTGCGTGGCGCGCCACCATGCCGAGCTTCACCGACGCGTCCTTCGTCGCGATGGGTGCCGGACTGCTTCTCTGGACTCTTCTCGCCACAGATCGTTCGCACCGTCGTCGAACCGTCGTCGGTTGTCTCGCGCTGGCGTCCTTCGTGGCCGCCATGTTCATTCGCTATACCGACGTGGTCCCTCTGCTCGTCGCCATCGGTGTGATCGTGGCGACCGCCCGATGGACACAACTACGCCGATCGACCTTTGTGACGTGGGCCGTTCTCACCGCGGCGCTCGTCGGCGGGGATATGTGGTTCAACACGGCCTTCTACGGCGGGCCCTTCAAGACCGGGTACAGCGCGGGTGAGATCACCTTCTCACTGAGCTCGTTCTGGCCCAACCTCACGTCCATGCCTCGCTTCTTGGTGCAGACGATGCCGATGCTGTTGTTGGCCCTGATCAGTCTCGGATGGATCGGCGTGAACGCGTGGCGTGCACGCGCTGCTCTGCTGCGTGACGACGAGACGGCCGCGGAGCGTCGAGACGTTGTCGTGGCGGTGGCGCTGGCAGCGGGATGGGCGGCTCTCTGGGCCCTCTACCTCTGTTACACGTGGACGGTTCATCAAGCCCAAGGGGGCGCGTCAATACACGTGATCCGCTTCTACCTCCCCGCCCTCGGCGCGATCGCGCTCCTCGGTGCGTGGTTCTTGCAGCGCTTACCCAAGTGGGCCAGCCTCGTGATCGTCGCGGCTCTTGCCGGCTACGGAGTGGAGGTCTTTCATTCGATCGCCTCCGGCGGGCTCGGTGGCCCCGGGGGTCCGGGAGGCCCCGGCGGACACTTCCCGGGCGGTGGTCCATTCGGTGGAGGCTCCGGTGGTCAGCCGTCGGGAGGATTCCCGGGCGGTGGCGGCTACGGACCGCCGTCAGGTGGCTACGGGCCGCCGTCTGGTGGATACGGCCCACCGTCGGGCAGCTACGGACCCCCGACGGGAAACTCTGTCGGACTTCGGAACTAGCGGCTCTCGATGAGCGCCGGTTGTCCCTCTGAGGATTCGTATTGACCAACCGCCACGCACGTCGTGGCACTGGTGCAGGACACGGCGTTGAGAACGCCGTAACCGGGGGAGGAAATAGCGTTCGCGGGACGCGGTTCGTCGACCGCGCTCCACTGTGTACCGGTGCTCGTAATGGCGACCGGCGCGTCGTTCAAACCCTCGGTGTCTTGTCCCACCGCGACGCAGTGAGCGGCCGACACACAACTGAGACCGATCAATTGATCGCTGTCACTCGTGAGTGACTTGCCCGCAGCGAGCGGGGCGCGTCGCGTTGACGACCACAGGCCGTTCGACTCGGTGTCGATGAGTCCCTGGCCACCATTGGGGCCCTGGTAGACGCCGACGGCCACGCAATTCCCGCCGACGAAGCACTTCACACCAAAGAGCCCGGCCCACGGATTGCGCTCGGCGTCGGTCGGCAGAGGAGCGACCTGGCTGCTCGACCAGGCGCCGCCACTCTCGGTGTCGATCATCGCGCGACGCGCGGGAGACGTGTCGACGAATTGACCCACCGCGACGCAATTACCGGGGCTCGTGCAGGAGACCGCATCGAGCTGGGTGATGAAGTTGCTCTTCGCGTACTTGGGGAGAGGTGCTCTCTGCGAGGCGCCCCACACACCGCCCGACTTTCGAACAATCCACGCTTGATCGCCGGCCGCGTTCTTGTACTGACCCACCGCGACGCAGTAGCTGGTGCTCAAGCAGTCGACGCCGTAGAGAGCGGTGACCGTGCTCGAGACCGCTCCGGACGGCAATGGTGCGCGCACTCCCGTACCCCAGACACCAGCGGTCTCGGTGACGATGAGCCCCTCGTAGCCGGTCGTGGCGTCGTACTGACCCACCGCGACGCAATTGCCGACGGCGACACAGGAGACTGCGGAGAGAACGGTGTTCGGCGAGGACGCAGCGTCACTCGGAAGAGTGATCTCGCGCGTTGACCACACCCCGTGGACGTCAGTGTCGATGACCCCGGCGGGACCACTTGTCGACTGGTACCGACCCACCGCGACGCACTGTTCCGCTGCGGGACAGCTCACGCCCAGTAGCGAGGCCTGGGGATGCGCGAAACCGTTCGCCGGCAGAGGTGCCGCGGTGGCTGTGTAGGTCGTGGTGGCCCCGGCACTGAGAGCGAAGGGCGTGGCGAGAAGGATCGACGCAACAACTGCGACCAGCCCGGTGCGGACGGGACGACGCGAGTGACGTGGAGAGAGTGGCGAAGTTGTCATGGTTCCCTACGAGAGTAACGCTCAGGACCCAACGTTTTCATAGCGGAACGTGAACTCTCGTCGAACGTCCGAAAGGGGGCTTGACAACGCGCCAATAACGATATATCGTTATATATCGAGTAATAACGAAAGGAGAATCCATGAGAGGATTCAATAACTTCCCAGAAGGCGAACGGGACGACACTGACCGCCGTCGCGGTCGCGGCGGACGGTCGGGTCGACCGATGCGCCACGGCGAACACCCCGGCGGTCACCACGGTGGGCCTCACGGCGAACACCGCGGCCAACGAGGTCCCGGAGGACGTGGCGGGCGCGGCGGACGGAGCCGTCGAGGTGACGTGCGCGCCGCGGTCCTGCTCCTCCTCGAGGAGAAGCCACAGAACGGCTACCAGCTCATTCAAGAGCTCGACAGCCGCTCCAACGGCATGTGGCGTCCGAGCCCCGGATCCATCTACCCGGTTCTCAACCAGCTAGAGGATGAGGGTCTCATTCGTGCGGACACCAACGACAACGGACGAACCTTCGGTCTCACCGACGCGGGACGAGCCGTGTTGGTAGAACGCCGAGAGTCCTTCGGACAGCCGTGGGACGCCGCCCAGCGCTCCGTGAGCGAGGGTCGCGTCGAATTCGTGCGGACCGTGAAGCAGATTGCGGGCGCGGCACGCCAAGTCATGGATGCGGGCAGTGACGCGCAAATTGCGTCAGCCAGCGCCATCTTGAAAGACGCGCGACGCGCCCTCTACCTGATTCTGGCGGAAGAGGAACCGACGACGAAGTAGTTCAGTTGGAACTACACGCGCCGGCGAGGAGCTTCGTCGTGGCACTAAAAGGTGCGACGGCGTGGATAATCTCGCCGGCGCTTGTCGTTGGGGTGTTCAACTCGCTATACGCCGTGGCGGCATTCGGTGCGAGCACGAAGGAGTAACACCCGGGAAGAAACCCGTAGGCGGACTTCGCGTCCGACCACTCGCCGACATCGAGATTCGAGAGTGAAAGGTCGACGGTGCCCTTCGAGCATTCCGGAGCAATCTGCTTCCGGGTGGCGCACGTGATGGTTGTGGCGGCCCCGAGAACCAGCGAGGGTCGCGGAGCTGAGACGGAGGACGGCTGTGCGACGTAGACCTCGAGTGTCGCGCGCGTGGCGTCCGGGTTGGTGCTGGTGACGCGCACGGCCACGGGAACGCACACATTCGTCGCGCTGTTGCGTGAGGTGCACGAAGCGCTCTCGTCGATGGTCGCCCGGGTCGAACCGCCGTAGGTCAATCCGTAGCCAAACGGGAAGAGCACCGGCCAGTTGGCACTCTGGTACCACCCGTAGCCGATCTCCTCACCGTTAAACGGAGCGTCGCTGAGAGTGGCGGTGCCGCCACGACCCGGCCAGAACTCACCATTGTTCACGTTCATCGGACTCGTCGACGCGGACGCCGGAAAGGTAATCGGCAGGTGCCCACTCGGCGAGACGTCGCCGTCGAGCAATGCGGCGTAGGCCTTCGACAAGTACTTCGTCTGAGCGTCGAGGGTCGGCGTGCCGATCGGATTCCACATCTCAATCACCGAGTGCACCGTGTTCAGCCAGGGCATGGTCACGGGTCCCGTCGTGAACAGCGCGACACTGGTGGGACGTCGAGCACCGAGCGCGTCGATCAAGGCGTCTTGGCCCATGGGCAATTCGAGCGTGGCGCGATCCATTGCTTCGGTGGCGCCGTCGTGGGCCAGCACGACGACAGTCCGTGCGGACGATGTGGCGGTGACCGCCGCGTCGATGTTGGGTTGGACGTACGCGAGAGAGACCGACGGTGTGGCATTCGACCACGTGACGGAGACGGGATAAGACGTCTTGGCGATGGCGTGAATCGTCGTATCGGTTTCGACGGGGTGCTCGGCGAGTCCCGGCATCTTTTGCAGCACAGCTCCCTTGAACGACACTGTCGTATGCCCGACTGTCGTCGTGCGCATGACATAGTCACCCGTCGCGGGAGCTACCCAGGTGGTCGAACGGGTCATTGATGTTGATGTCATCGGCAGCGACGTGAATAACGAGGTCACTTTGTTAGGTAGCGAGTTCCAGACGTCGCACGTCGCAGTGACGCCGTGAGCCCGCAATCGAGACGCGACCGCGAGGCAGGTCTGGGCGAGCGTGACGGGCGTGACAACGGTCACGGCGCCTTTGGCGCTGGTGAGAGGTAGCGAACCCTCACTCGCGGTCGCCCCGTTCTTGAGAAGCACAGCTCCTCGCTCCTCGACGTCGTTCGCCACGGCAAGATCGGCCACCCGCAACGAGGGGGTCATGGCGCCGAAGGTTCCTGCGTGCGCGAGCGCACTGGGACTCACGAGACCAGCTTCGAACATTTGCGCGAGCACCCGCGTGGCGGCGGCGGTCAGTGATGCGACGAGGGCCGGGGACTCGGAGGCGTACGGGAGAAACTCCGAGAGGTTGATCGGCTTGACCAGCGAGACGCCCGCGTTGAGCAGAGGGGTGGTGGCAGTGCCCGTGGCGAGGTCGGTGCGCACAATGCCGTTGAAACCGAGGTTCGTGAGCGAGCGACCCAATGTCGAACTAGTGCAGGAGTGACTCCCGTTGAGGTCACCGTACGCGCACATCATGTCCACGACACCACTCGACGAGGCGGTGGCGTGCAACGTGATCGCGAAGGCGCGCAGGTACGTGTCGTACAGCGCGGTGTCACCGAGAAGGTTGTTCACCGCCCGTCGATCAGATTCCTGACCGTACACACCGAGGTGTTTGAGAACCACGATGGGAATCTTGGTCAGAATGCCCTGCGTCTCCGCAGCACCGATGTGACCGGCGAGGACGGGGTCTTCACCGAAGGTCTCCATGACGCGACCCCAGTTCGGGATGCGGTCGACATTGAGGTCAGGGGCCTGAAGCCCGTCGGCGTTGAAGGCCGCGGCGTCCGCACCCAATTGAGATCCGTACTCGTTCGCCACGCTGGTGTCCCACGAACTCGCCAACGCCATTTCGTTCGGGTAGCGCGTGACCGGGGGTTGTCCGGCGGGCGACGTGGTGTCGATGTTCGCCGGGCCGTCCTCGAGCGTGAGTGGAGGAATACCGAGTGCGGGAAAGTCGGGCTGTTGGACGAGGCTGCCGTCAGAGGTTGGCAGGAACAGGTTCTCGTTTTCGAAGCTCCGCCCGGGTGCGTACTGCAAACTCGTGAGCGCGACCATCGCCGCGTTCGCCGTTGTCGGAAAGAACTGCTGGAGACACGCGAGTACCTCAACCGCGAGTTCGGTTGGCGTGTGATCCGCTTGGTAGGTAGCGCTTTCCCACGGCCACGCATCCGCGGTGGCGAGAGTCGTCACCGGACAGGTTGCGGTGTTATCGGTACCGCGGTGCACCTGAGACGCTCGCGCACCGACGGGTACGCAGAGCAAGGTGACAGCAGCGAGAAACGGAATGAAGAGTCGTGGCGGTAGTCGGGTCATGGCTCTCTTGTTTGGCTGCTCGCAACTTAGGGGAACCGATGTGGCATCTTCGTATCCGTAAGATGAAATTTGTGAGCGAACTCGTCGCCGTCGGGGTCCACGAAGTGGAAATTATTGGTGACGGAGCCATCTATCGAGTCGGCGGTCTAGACGCCGATACCGCGGGCACCATCGATGGTGTTGCGTACCGCACCCTTCCCGACGTGGGAGAACATCTGGCCACCGTGACCACCGTGAACGATGTTCATCTCGGTGAAATTGAATGCGGAAAGATTGTGGGCGTCGTCGAGGCGGCCTTTCGTGTGCAGCCGGGTGAAACTCCCTACGCAACTTTCATGAGTGAGGCCGTGATTGAAGACATGAGGGCGCTCTCGCCCGATGCGGTCATTGTGAAGGGTGACCTCACCAGTTTCGGGACGCGGGACGAGTTTGACGCATTCCGTGCGCTCTACGAACCCGCCTTTGGCGATCGCTTGACCTACGTGCGGGGCAATCACGACAGCTACCCGGGCGAGGTCTACGCCGACTGGCCGGTACAGATCGTTGATGTCCCGGGTGCGCGAATCATTCTGCTCGACACCTCTCGCGTCGCGTCCGGGTCGGGCTACATCTCCCGTGACCAAATCGACGCGACCGCAGCAGCCGCCGACGAGGCGACGACACCGGTGATTGTGATGGGGCATCACCCCCTTTTTGTTGACGGGGCGATGGCGCCGGAGCGCTTCGACGGTGTAAACCCGACCGACTCGGCCGCCCTGTTAGCGGCACTGTTGCCGCGACGCCACGTGGTCAGTTACTCCGCGGGGCACACGCACCGGTGTCATCGAGTCGACGTCGACGGACTCGCGGTGACGCAAGTGGCGTGTGTCAAAGACTTTCCGGGGGCGTGGGCGGAGTACCACGTCGGTACCCGCGGGATTGCCCAAACCGTCCACCGCGCGTCGCGACCCGATGCGGTCGCGTGGGCGGAGACGACCCGCACGATGTTCGACGGGTTCTACGGCGCGTACGCCATGGGGGAACTACGGGAGCGGTGCTTCACCCTCCCGCTCGAGCGCTAGCGGCGCACGAGGTCCTTGGCGATAGCAACGACCTGCATCTCATCGGTGCCGGCGTAGATCCGCAGCACGCGCGCATCGCGCAGAAGCGTCTCGACTCGGTATTCGGACACGTAGCCGTTGCCACCGAACAACTGAATCGCCTCGTCGGCCACCTGGCACGCGGCTTGGGCCGAGTACAACTTCATCGCCGACGCCTCGGCGAGGGTCGGAATCGCACCGGCGGCGCTGCGCTCGATGTGACGGAACACCAGGTTCTGGACGTTGACGCGGGCCACTTCCATGTTCGCGAGCTTGAGCTGGATCAACTGGTAGTCCGCGATGGGCTTGCCCCACAGCATGCGGCTCTTCGCGTAGTCGACGCTCAGGCGGAGGCACTCTTCAATGACGCCGAGGGACATCGCCGCCACACCCGCACGCTCGGCGACGAAATTGTCCTTGGCGCTCTCGCGACCGCCACCGCGGGGCTCTTCGGTCTCGCCGAGGAGACGATCCTTGCCCACGCGGACGTCGGTCATAAAGACCTGGCCGGTGGGTGATCCGTGCTGACCCATCTTGCGCATGGGCTTGGACTGCTCGAGGCCGGGCATGCCCGCGTCGAGGATGAAGGTCAGCACCTTGCGGTTGCGAATGTCGTCCCCGCTGCCGTCATCCAGCTTGCAGTACAGGACGATGGTGTCCGCGTAGGGGCCATTCGTAATCCAGGTCTTGCTGCCGTTGATGATGTACTCGTCACCGTCACGCTTGGCGGTCGTGCGCATGCCACCCAGCGCGTCAGATCCCGAATCCGGTTCCGTCAGGGCCCACGCCCCGACTTTGTCGAGGGTTAGCAGGTCGAGTCCCCAGCGCTCCATCTGCGCGGGCGTCCCGAGCTTCATGATGGTGCCCGCCGCGAGGCCCGTCGACACGCCGAGTGACGTGACGAGTCCGAGGCTCACTTTGGACAACTCGATGGTCGGAATCAACGTGGCGCCGGCGTTCGAACCGCCGCGGCTCGGCGCCGGCGCCTCGTCGTTCTTCTTTCGATCGAGTTGGCGCTGGAAATTCTCCTTGGCCATGTCCTTAAGTCCGAAGGTCTCGTACATCTTGCGCAAGATGCCGTACGGCGGAAGGTCGCCGAACTCGAGGTCATCCAGGTGGGGACGAATCTCTTCGTCCACGAATCGGCGGACGACGTCCGCGATCGCCTGGTGTTCTTCGGACCATTCGTACATGGTTAGGCCTCCCAGCTCGTGCGCTTCAGGGTGTTCTTGTCCGTGTGCATAATGACACCATTGGTGCGCTGGTGCTCGACCACAGTGGTCTCGTCGTAACTGAAGGTGTCACCGTCCACCGTGATCGTCACGTCGAAACGCGTCGACTTGGCGACTTCGTCGAGGTAGATGTTGGACAGAATGCCGTAGGTGTTCGAACCGAGAACGGCCTCGAGCTTGAACGTGGTCGCGTCCGGCTCGACCGTGGCGCCCGCGATCAACGTCGAGGCACGCGGGACCATGAAGCACCGCATGACCTGCTTGTTGGCGGCGTCCCACATCCAGTAGCCGACTTCCGTGTGGAAGGGCATGTCTTCACCCTTACGGGTGGCGGCGGTGCGGTAGTCGAGACCGTAGAGCACCTGCGGGCCGTTCTCCACGGGTCCGAAGGGCTTGAAGGTGGTCTTCTCGAAGTACGGCGTCTCGCCGATCTTTCCTTCTTCGTTGTGGTACGACACGTCGACGCCCTGGTCACCCTCCCAGGTGCCGATCAGTCCGGCCAACGGGCCCCACTCTTCGTACGCCATGTGCATCCTCCTAGATTCCCGACGCGCTGCGCGTCCGCGGGCCATCCTACGGTTGTTTCAACCTCGTTGGTGCGAGTCTCGAGCCGCGCTGATGTCAACTATTTCCTTTGGTGAACTAGGTGATACGGGTCCGGCAGGGTCGTCGCCGCCATCGTCGGAGACGACCACGAGCGATAGCCTCGACCTAGTTAGAGAACCATTGGGGGGAACCATGGTGCAACGAGGAGCCGCGGGGCCGACGTCGGGTACGCAGGACCAGGTCATTGTCAATACCGAGACGCTCGACGCCGTGGTGGCCGCGGTCGCTGAACGCGCCGGCACGTGGGCGCTGGTGTCTCCCCGAGAGCGAGCGGAACTGCTCGCCCGCGTGATCCGCGACACCTACGCGGTCGCCGACGCCTGGAACGCCGACGCGTGCGCGGCGAAGGGCCTGGACCCCACGTCGCCGGAGAGCGGTGAGGAACTCTTCAGCGGCATCGGCACGTTCTTGCGCATGGCGCAGGCGTTTCGGACGTCGTTGCTTGATATCGCCGCGACGGGACGGCCGCAGTACCCCGGGCCCGTCACGCACAAGCCGGGCGACCGCATTGCGGTCCAGGTCCTGCCCGGTGGCGGATTCGACAAGATTCTCTACAGCGGCTTCTCCGGCGAAGTGTGGATGGAGCCCGGGGTCACCGAGGATGAGGTGAAAGCCACGCAGGCCGCTCTCTATAAGGACCCCGTCGCCCACCAAGGTGTCTCTCTCGTCCTCGGGGCGGGCAACGTGGCGAGTCTCGGACCCCGGGACGTTCTGACCAAGATGTTCGTCGAAGGCAAGGTTGTTGTTCTCAAGGCCAATCCGGTGAACGACTACCTGGTCCCGCACTGGAACGCCGCCCTCGCCGCCCTCATTGAACCCGGCTACCTGCGCATCGTGAGTGGCGGTGCCCAGGTCGGTGAGTACCTCACTCGTCACGAGGGCATTGACGACATCCACGTCACGGGATCGGACAAGACACACGACGCGATCGTCTTCGGCATCGGTGACGAGGGCCAGCGACGCAAGGCCGCCAACGAGCCAGTGGTCACGAAGCCGGTGAGCTGCGAACTCGGCAACGTCTCGCCCGTCGTCATCGTGCCCGGTGAGTGGAGTGACAAAGACATTGCGTTCCAAGCGGCGCACGTCGCGACCATGCTCACCAACAACGCGGGATTCAATTGCCTGACTCCTCGCGTTGTGATCACCCACGCCGGATGGGCGCAGCGGGAACAGTTCCTCGCCGCTCTCGAGACGACGCTCGCGTCGTTACCCACGCGCAAGGCGTATTACCCCGGCGCCGTCGAGCGCTTCAACACCTTTGTCGCGGCGCACCCCGACGCGCACCGATTGGGTGCTGCCGTGGGTGACCACCTGCCGTGGACGCTGATTCGTGACGTGTCGCCGACCAATCTCGACGACGTCTGTCTCAATGTCGAAGCCTTTTGTTCGCTCATGAGCGAGACGGCACTCCCGGCGAACACACCGGCCGACTTTGTCGACGCGGCGACGGCCTTCTGCAACGACGTCGTCTGGGGCACGTTGTCGATGACGTTGATTGCGCACCCGACCTCGATGTCGCACCCCGAGACCGGTCCGGCAATCGAGCGCGCCATCGCCGACTTGCGATACGGGTCGATCGGCGTGAATCTCTGGCACGCCATGTCTTTCGCCTTCGCCACGACGGTGTGGGGTGCGTATCCGGGACACCCCGTCACGGACATTCAGTCCGGAAGTGGATTTGTGGGCAATGCCTTTATGTTCGCCCGTCCGCAGAAGTCCGTGGTGCGAGGGCCCTTCCGACCGACACCGACACCGGCGTGGTTCGCGACCAATAAGAACGCGGCGGCCACGATGCGCAAGCTGCTGGCCTTCGAGGCGCAACCGTCGTGGACGAAGATTCCCGGACTCTTGCTCGCCGCGATGAAGAAGAGCTAGATCGTCGGGTTTTACAGGGGAATGCTGAGAGCGCTCTGTGCGCTCACGGCGGCGCACCAGCGGTGCCCACACGAAACACTGACGAGTGGGCCGGGAACGTAGTGCAGTTGAAAGCTCGTCCAGTGAGAGCCCGATCGCACGGCGACGCCCGTGGACTGCACGGCCACGCAGTGGTGCAGGGCCGCGCACGCGATGTTCGTGACCGCGTGGCCATTAGGAGTGACCGGCGATGACCACGACGTCCCGTCGGTGTTCGAGGTCACCACTGCATCCGCCCCGGTCGTCGGCGTGGCGCGTGCGACGCACCACGACTGCGCGCAGTGGAGATCATCGATGTTGGACCACGCTCCCGAAGAGGTTTGTGTCCACGACCCTCCGCCGTCTTCGGTGATGTCGACCACGCTCGTATTGCTCGACGTGAGGTGTACCGCGACAACGCAATTGAGCGACGACAAACACGACAACGAGGTCGCCGTGAAGGGGATGGAGGCTGCAGTGAGCACGCGAGGAGCGTCCCAGGACGCTCCCGCGTCGGCGGTCGTGCTGAGTCGCGCGACGCCCGTCCCGCTGACATCGAGGACCGCGCAAGTGCCCTCTCCGTAACACGAGATGTCCGTGACGCCCGCTCCGTTGGTGGGCGCGGACACTGTGGTGAGGTGGGAGGTGCCGGTCACACTCCACACAAGATCACCGCCCGTCGGCCCGCTACCCCCGAAGAGGCACCCGTCACGCCAGCAGGACGACGTCGTGAGTGTGCCGTACGGGGCGCTCGGGGCGACCAGCGCGTGCCACGCGCCGCCTTTCACGTTGTACTGGGCCGCGGTCGTGACC
The DNA here is from genome assembly GCA_903873775.1 of uncultured Actinomycetes bacterium. Classification (GTDB taxonomy): domain Bacteria; phylum Actinomycetota; class Acidimicrobiia; order Acidimicrobiales; family RAAP-2; genus RAAP-2. Next base: position 15,143 of record CAIQPR010000024.1, on the reverse strand, counting down.
GTCGTGTCCACGCCCGTCGTGCCGACGGCGTAACACGTGTCGTTGGTCGTGCAACCAACTGCGGAGAGGGGCACCGACACACTCACGGACGCCACGCCATCAAGCGTGGCGGGGGCCGGTGCGGTGCTGCCGCACGCGGCGAGAAGCAGCCCGCCCGCGACGATGGCAAGGGCGGTACGGGGGAGTTGGTGCACGAGTGTCGATCGTAGTTCTGCATCCCGCGCCCACTGGGTCTACCCTCACCTAGATGAGTTGGGCCGACATCGTGATCGTCGTCGCGGTGATCGCCGCCACGTACCGCGGCATCTCGGTGGGGGCGCTGCGTCAACTCGGCGGCACGATTGGTTTTGTTACTGGGTTTGTCATCGGCACCATGGTCGCCCCCACCCTCGCCGCACACGTGCACACCACTCCGTGGCGACCGTTAGTGGCGATTGTTCTCGTGATCGTCGTGGCCGGTGTCGGTGCGTGGTTGGGACGCCTCATTGGTGCGGCCGCGAATCTGTCGCTGCGACGACTGAAGTTGGGATCGATCGACCGCGTCGGGGGTGCCGTGGTGGCGGCGCTCGGCGCACTCGTCGCGTGCTGGCTCATCGCTGGTCTCCTCGTCAATGTCTCCTTCGCCTCGGTGTCGGGAGCCATTGGCAATTCGCGCATCCTCGACGTTCTGGACGTCGTGATGCCCCCCGTACCGAGTGTCGAGGCCAAGGTGCAGTCGCTGTTCCGCACGGCGGATTTCCCGAGCGTGTTCGCTGAGGTCGTGGCGCCCTCCGTCACACCGGTCTCCATTCCGAGCGTCGTGGTCACGGGTCGCGAGGTTGGTGCCGCGGCGACGTCCGTGGTCAAGGTGGTGGCGCGTGGGGCGTGCGGCAACACGCACGAAGGCACCGCCTTCGCCGTGGGCTCTGACGTTGTCATCACGGCGGCGCACGTGGTCGCCGGCGCGTCGGCACTCGAGGTTGATGGTCACGTCGCGCGCGTCGCGGTGCTCGACAAGAACAATGACGTCGCGGTCCTTCGGGTCGCCGCCCTCCGCGCGCGGCCCCTCATTCTCGTGGCGAGCCCCCTTCCCACCGGTTCGGCGTCCGCGGTGGTGGGGTATCCCGAGAACGGGGCGCGTCACGTCACACCGGCGGCGATTTCGGGATACCTCAGCGCGCTCGGTCGCGACATCTACAACAACGAGTTGGTGACGCGGCGTCTCGCGGTTCTCTCGGCCACGGTCGAACCGGGAAATTCCGGTAGCCCGGTGCTCGTGGGAGGTCGCGTGACCTCGATGGTCTTCTCAAAGTCTGTCGTGGACGCCACCGTCAGCTACGCCGTGCCGGCGTCGGTGCTCGCCCACGATCTCTCTCGCGCCGTCTCGGGGGTCTACGTGAGCACCGGGGCGTGCGTGGCGAATTAGCCGATGGAGCGCACGGCCGCCGCGAGAACCTCGAGTCCGTCGGCCAACTGCTCGTCGGTGATGACGAGCGGCGGCAGAAGTCGGATGACATTCCCGTAGGTGCCACACGAGATCGCGATGACGCCGTGCTGGTTGCAGAAGTTCACGATCGCCTTGGCCGCCGCGGCGTTGGGCGTGGTCGTCCCGGGCTCCACGAGCTCCATAGCAATCATGGCGCCACGACCCCGGACCTCACCGATGATGGTGGTGTCCTTTTGCAGTTCGCGCAACGCGGCGAAGGCCACGTCGCCAATGTGCCGGGCCCGAGCCGCCAGGTCGAGGTCCCGCATGGTCGCAATCGTCGCGAGAGCCGCGACAGCCGCCACGGGGTTGCCACCGTAGGTGCCGCCGAGGCCACCCTCGTGCACCTGGTTCATGATCTCGGCGCGACCCGTGACGCCGGCGAGCGGCATGCCACCGGCGAGGCCCTTGGCGGTGGTCACGATGTCGGGGATCACTCCTTCGTGATCCACGGCGAACCACGCGCCGGTGCGACAGAAACCCGACTGAATCTCGTCGGCAATAAAGAGGGCGCCGTTGGCCGTGGTCCACGCTGATAGCGCCGGCAGGAATCCTTCGGCGGGGACAATGAAGCCACCCTCACCCTGGATGGGTTCGATCACGATGGCCGCGACGTTGTGTGCACCGACGCTGGACTCGATCTCGGCGATGGCGCGCGCGGCAGCCTCGGGACCACTCAGACCGTCGCGGTAGGGATAACTGGTCGGTACGCGGTAGATCTCGGGTGCGAAGGGACCGAAGTGGTCCTTGTAGGGCATGTTCTTCGCGGTGAGCGCCATCGTGAGGTTGGTCCGACCGTGGTAGGCGTGGTCGACCACGATGATCGCCGGGCGACCGGTGGCGAGTCGCGCGATCTTCACCGCGTTCTCGATGGCTTCGGCGCCGGAGTTGAACAGGGCCGAGGTCTTCTCGTGATCGCCGGGCGTCAGCGCAGCGAGCTCTTCGCAGACCTGAATGTAAGCCTCGTACGGGGTGACCATGAAACACGTGTGGGTGAACGCCGCCACTTGCTCGCTCACGGCGTCGATGAGGGCCGGCACCGCGTGACCGATAGAGGTCACCGCGATGCCGGATCCGAGGTCCAGCAGGTGATTGCCGTCAACGTCCACCAAGATCGCCCCGGCGGCGCGGTCGATATACACGGGGAAGCCATTCGTGAGACCGGCACTCACAACCTTGCGGCGTCGGGCGTGCAGTTCCTGAGACTTCGGTCCGGGCAGCTCGGTGACGAGCGCGCGCTGGGTGCCAATGGTCGTTTGCACGGTGGTGTCCACGACAATGTCCTTTCTGAGCCCTCCGTGACCCGGAGAGTCCAAACAGCGTAGTTCTCGTTAGATTCCGCGACGTGGGCCGCGGTCTAGTTGGTCGTAGCCGGCGCGGGGGAGAGAAAGGCGACCCCGGCCGGCGTGAGTGTCACCATCGCGACGCCATCATCGCCGCGGTACCGGCGAACGAAGCCGAAGTCCCCCGCTTCCTCCCACACCGGCAAGCGGGGGCACGAAGTACGCCACGCCTCCATGACCTCGTCATAGGGACGAGACTCTTCATGAAGCCAACGGAGCAGATCTCGCAGCAGGTCGTCCACGGAGGTCACGCGCGCAGCGTAGATCTGGCACGTCACGGTGTCGAGAAACGACGAAACGGGCGACTTTGTCGCCCGTTTCGTCACCGCGGAGGAGGTGGGATTTGAACCCACGGTGCCCGTAGACACAACGGTTTTCGAGACCGTCCGATTCGGCCGCTCTCGCACTCCTCCGGGGACGAGTCTAGCCAGTGCGCTGTGGACCTTCAGGGGCGAGACACGGGGCGGCGCGTTCTAGCCACGACGGTCGGCGAAGAACGCACGCAACAACTCCGCGCTGGCGTCATCCTCAACGCCCACGGTGATCGAGGCCTCGTGGAGGAGGCGCGGGTCATTGAGGACGTTGTACCGCGATCCCACGGCGCCGGCCTTCTCGTCCATCGCCCCAATCACCACCCGCGCCACCCGCGCACTCAAGAGAGCGCCGGCGCACATGACGCAAGGCTCGAGTGTGACGTACGCCGTTGCGCCGGCCAATCGCCACGTGCCGAGTCGCTGCGCGGCGTCGCGCAAGGCCACAACTTCCGCGTGGGCCGTGGGGTCGGCGGAGAACTCGCGACGATTCTCTCCTTCGCCCACGATCTCACCGTCGACTTCAATGACGCACCCCACGGGGACGTCATTGTGCTCGGCGGCAACACGAGCGAGCGCGAGCGCTCGTCCCATGCGTTCCTCATCGTGCGCGGTTGACGCCATGAACCTCGAGTCGGTTGTCCGACTCCCGTTCTAGCCGACGAGCGAGTGGTACTGCTTCTCCACGAGCCCCGCGATGACGGTGTAGCCCTTCGGCGTGGGGTGAATATCCCCCGCCTTGGCGCAGAACCAGGTGATCGTGCACGCGTCAGCGACCGCCACGGGCACCTTGCCGTACGGCTTGAGCTTCGTGGTCTTGGTCCAGGGGATGTAGGCGCCGGTCGCGGTTGTCACGTCCACGAGGCTGACGTTCTGCGTGGCGTACGCCTGGGCCAACGTCGGGTTGATGATGGCCTGGAATGCGGTGACCGACAGCGACGCGAGTCCCTTGCCGGCGCTGCCGTTCAACCATTCGCCGAGGATGGAGTCCGGGTAGGTGATGGCAATGATCGGCACGGAACTCCCGACGGCGGTGCGCAGGTCACTCACCAACGTCTCGACGTTCGCCTTCATGGTCGGCATTGCGGCGAGCACGCACTGCGCGGGCGAGGAATTGCCCACGCAGCCGTCGAAGTCATTGCCGCCAATGGAAATCGTGATCAGTCCAATGTGGCCGCTGTGCGCGGAGATGAACGCGAGTGCCGCGGCTTCCTGGGTCGTGGTCGGGTACGTCGGACCACCCGTCGTGGGGTCGGGGCAGCCCACGGTGCTGAGGATCGAGGTCGTCGTGGCGCCGCCGCAACCGAAGTTCTCCAGGGTCATCTTGTGACCCTGCTTGGCGAGTGCGGCGTCAACCTGGTTGGCAAATCCGTGGAGTTCCGTGTTGGCGGGCTGTCCCGCGTACTGCCACCCGGCGGCGTACGAGTCACCAAGTCCGACGTAGTACGTCGTGGACTTAGGCGTGCTGGTGGCACTCGCGACCGGCGCGAGGGCCACGGCGCTGAGGCCCGCGACGATGGACAGTGACAACACAGCAGTTCGGATCGCGTGACGCGACATGATCTTCTCCCCTTGGAACACGTAAAAACTCGCTCCATCTTAGAAGTTCGTTCACCCGGGCACGTCGTCAGGGCGACAACAAATCGCACGGTGTTGTCGGTGGCATGCCACCGACAAGAGTCGACGAGGGAGCTACTGGAGTGAGATTCCGGTGCTGGTGGTCGTGGCCACCGAACTTCCGGACGACGAATACGTGGCGTACGGCGACGGGTTCATGGATGCCGTCAGCGCACCCAGCAGGTCACTCGGCACCGGCGTCGAGTGCGCCGGTGCGGTGATGGCGTACTCGAGGTGGGTGATGGCGACTTGGAGACCCAGCGTGTCGCCCTGAGCCGAAATTGACGCGGTCATGTTGGTGAGCGTCGAGCCCGACACGTGGATGGTGAAGTCGTAGGAACCCTGGACCTTGGAGGTGTCCGTGGGAAGCGTGGCGGTCGGGAACAACTTGTGTACCGACGGCAGCGCGGCTTTCACGAGGGAGGCGATGTTTCCCTTTTCTTCGTACCCACCGTTCGACAGCGACGTCGTGGGCTGCGAGGTGAGCACCTTCGCGATGATGTCCATGAGCTTGGCTTCCATTTGCTCCGCTTGCTGCGAAGCCTTCGCGCTCTTCTTGGTGTTGAAGTGGTCCTTCTTCAGCAGCGACGTCGTCACCGAGGAGGGAATTTCGAGCCAGCGGTTGCCCACGGTGAGCGACAGCGTCGACAACGTGGTCGCGGGCAGGTTAAGGCCCGGGATGGTGCCGATCGTGTTGGTGTCGAGGTAGAAGTAGATGTTCTCGTTGATCTGGCGAATCGTGGCGAATGCCGCACCCTGCCAGTTCACGTCGATTTCGACATTGCACGTCTTCTGGCAATTCGACACAGCGCCGCCACCAGCGTTCTCTACCTTCTCGTCGTAGGAGAGACCGGCCAGGATCGTCTGGGCCTCCTGGGAGAGGGGCTGGCTCGTCGAGGACGCGTTCGCGGTGATGTGCAACTGCGCGTACTGGTCACTACCAACTGAATTAAGGACTGTCGAGAACGACCCCGCCGTTCCGCACGCCGCCAGAAGGAGACCGCCGGCGGCCACGCCACCCAGTGCCTTGAATCCACGCATGACAGACCTCCGCTCGACTCAGCTCACTGGCAATGTATCAGTACCCCCTCTGGGGGAACCATTCGCCACGTACGGATCTGACCCGGGCGATGCGTGCCGCCCGTTCCCCGTCGGGATACGGGGGCAGCGTGGCGGAGGAGGTGGGATTTGAACCCACGGTGAGTTTCCCCACACACGATTTCCAATCGTGCCGATTCGGCCGCTCTCGCACTCCTCCAGGAGTCTTCGCCCAGAGGCGAATACCGGATGCGAGGCTACCCGAGTTGGGGACCCCCTTCCGCACGGGTAAAGTTCACACGCCGAGGTCCAAAGCGGTGGTCGGGTCCCGTGCGACGGCCGCTTGTGAACCGAGTCAGGGGTGGAAGCCAGCAGCTCTCAGCGGGTTGTGCCGGGTGCCACGGATCGCCTGGCCATCGCTTTGGACCTCGGCTTCTCACAGGCCACCGGTAGCATCGCGCCATGAGTGATCGCGCCGCCACGGACAATGTGGCCTCCCTATACCGGCGATTTCGACCCGGCCGTTTCGCCGAAATGCGTGGTCAAGAGCACATTGTGCGGGCCCTTCAAGGCGCGGTGGCGAATGACCGGATCGTGCACGCCTACCTTTTCAGCGGCCCGCGCGGGACCGGCAAGACCACGACTGCTCGCATCCTTGCCAAAGCACTCAATTGCGAGTCGCCCGTGAACGGGGACGCGTGCAACACCTGCGACAGTTGCGTGGCTATCACTCGAGGCACCTCATTAGACGTTGTCGAATTGGACGCGGCGTCCAATAACGGCGTCGACGACATTCGAGAGATCATCTCGGGCGCCTGGCACGGAACCCCCGGACGGTGGAAGGTCTACATCGTCGACGAAGTCCACATGCTGTCCAAAGCCGCCGAGGCCGCCTTCCTCAAGACGCTCGAAGAGCCACCTCCGCACGTCGTGTTCGTCTTGGCCACCACGGACCCCCACAAAGTGGTGGCGACCATCCGTTCGCGCACCCAGCACCTCGAGTTTCGACTGCTCAACGCGGACACATTGAATGAGCTCCTCCACGAGGTTCGTGACGCCGCGCACCTAGAGATTGACGAAGAGACCTTGGCTGCCGCTGTCCGCATGGGACGCGGGTCGGCCCGTGACGCGCTCAGCGCGTTGGACCAGGTCATGGCGACGGGATCCCTCGGCGATGCGGCCCCGCCGTTTGACGTGCTGCTCGAAGCTTTGGCGAACGCGGATGCCGTCACGATCTTGACGGCTTTGTCCGACCTGTCTCACCAGGGGTGGGACGCCGAGCAGTTGGCGGAGAGCTTCGCGGGCGAACTTCGCCAAATCTTCCTGCTCCTCGTAGCACCCGATGTGTCGGACGCTCTCGACATTGATCGGGACCGACTGTCCAACTGGGGTCGCCAACTGGGACTACCCCGCACGGTGCGCGCGCTCGAAACCGTGGGGCGCACGTTGCGAGAAATGAAGTCATCCCCGGTGCCGTCCATCATGTTGGAGGTCGCCCTCGTGCGACTGGCGCGGCCCGAACTCGACGACGCGGTGAGCGCGCTGGACGAGCGTCTGGCGCGCCTCGAGCGCATGATCGAAAAGGGTGGACTCCCTGCGGCGGCACCCACACCCGCGGTCGCCGCGCCTCGCGAACCAATCGCCAAAGTCGCCCGACCGGCCTCCGCGTCAGGGTCGGCGACGGCGAGTGCGCCCACACCCGCACCCACACCTACACCCTCACCCGCCGCTCCGTCACCGGAGAGTCAGGCCGCCCCGTCGCCGAGTGCTCCTCTCGCGTCAAGTCCCGAGGCTCCCGCGACGGCGAGTGCGCCGGCACCCAGCACAGCGGACGAGACGCTCACGTTCGAGGTGGTGGCCGATAGGTTCCACTCACGCGTCGTGCCGCGACTCTCGCGCAGTGCGTCCATCTTTCTTACGACCGCAGAACTGCGGTCGTTCTCGGGCAGCGTTCTCACTATTGCGGTGCCCAGTGAAGCGCTGCGGGTCAGCAGCGAAAAGATCCAGAGCGGACTGCGCAGTGCGCTGGAGCACGAGTTCCGCCAGACGATTCAGGTGACGTGGATTGTTGATCCGGCCATGGAGCGTGGGGCCACGTCCATTGCCGATCCCGCGGCCCCACCACCGCGACCCACACCGCCGCGCGTTGAAGACATGGAATCACTCGACGATCGAGAAATTGCCGAGAGCGATGATCTCGCCGATACGTCGGTCGCCTCCATGCTCATCACGGAGGCCTTTCCCGGGGCTGAGGAATTGTCGTGAATTACCCACCATCCCTGCAAACGGTGGTTGATGAATTGGGTCGTTTTCCGGGTGTCGGCCCGAAGTCGGCGCAGCGCATCGCGTTCTGGCTCATGCGTCAACCGACCGAGGACGTCCAGCGACTCGCCGACGCGTTGAGTGACATGAAGACGAAGTTGTCCTTCTGTGAGCGGTGCTGCAATGTCGCCGAAAGCGGGGGGCTCTGTCCGATCTGCGCTGACGCGCGACGGGACGCGACGATTATCTGTGTCGTTGAAGATCCTCGGGACGTGGTCGCCGTCGAACGCTCGGGCGCATTCCACGGGACCTATCACGTCTTGCACGGCGTTCTCAATCCGTTGGAGGGTGTCACACCTGATCGCTTGCGCATCAAGGAGTTGGTGGCGAGGTTGCACGGTGACGTCACCGAAGTGATCTTTTGTCTCAACCCCACGGTGGAGGGTGAGGCGACCACGCTGTACTTAACAAAGTTGCTGGCCCTGCCGGGACTCGTCTTCAGTCAGCCGGCGAGCGGACTGCCCGTCGGTGGCGATTTGGAATTCACCGACGACTTGACCTTGGGCCGGGCCATCGACGGTCGCCGTCGCCTCGGCGAGTAATCAGGCGAAGTAGGCGACGCAGCCGAGTCCGGCCACCAGCGAGTAAATCGCGAAGGGCGTGAGGGTGTGTGTCGTGAAGAACTTGGTCAGGAACCGCGCCGAGAGATAGGACGCGACACCCGCACACAGCGCCCCCACCAGTGCCTGGGAGCGAATGCCATCACCGAGAGGTCCGAGCAATTTCGGGAGCTCGTAGAGGCCGGCGAGCAGGATCACCGGTGTGGCGAGGAGAAAGGCGAAGGTGGCGGAGTCTTCGTGGTCGAGCCCGCGCAGCAGACCACCGACCATCGTCACACCGCTACGCGAAATACCGGCGAACAAAGCGAGAATCTGGCTCGTGCCTACCGCGAGTGCGCTAGTTGGCGACAAGGTGTCGATGGTCGTCGTCGCCAGAGTGCGTCGCGTTTCGGAGCGACGGCGAAGGAATTCGCCGGCGAACAGGATGAGACCATTGATGGTTAAGAAAATCGCCGCGGCCAACGGCTTGGAGAACAGTTCGCGGAGCTTCTTCTCAAACACGAGACCGACGACCGCGACCGGGATGGTGCCGATGACGAGTAGTGCGAGTCGACGGTACTGCGGGTCGATGCGCGTGTCGCCGAAGGCGACGAACGACGAGACACCGTTCGAACGCGACAAACGGACCTGGCGACCAAGTCCACCGAACAAGTCAACCCACGTGCTCCAGAAGAAGATGATCAGACCAATTGCCGTGCCGACGTGGAGACCCACGAGGAACGCCAAATAGAAACTCGAACCCGACGTTTGTGCGCCCACCAAGTTGTGCCAACCAAACAGCGCCGGGAGGAGAACACCATGACCCAAACTCGAGATGGGGAAAAGCTCGGTCACACCTTGGGTTACTCCGAGAACGATGGCTTGGAAGAAAGAAATGTGCGCGTGCATGCCTTCACGCTAAACGAATCACGCCCAAACGGTCGTGGATCAGGAGTGTGCGCAGGGGACAAACTGGGTGCATGCGCTTTCTCACCATCGTTCGTCACGCTGAAGCGGTGCCCGCCGAAGGAGGCGTCTCCGACGTGGACCGCGTGCTGAGTTCGAATGGTCGCGCGCAAGCCGACGTGTTGCGCAACTGGGCGTGCGACCCCAATGCTCTTGGGCAGTACGGACCCACGACGGCGTTGGTGAGTTCCGCCGCACGAACCCGCGAGACCTACGCCCTGGCGTTCGCGGGCACACCCTTCGTGCACGCGGTGGAGACGAGCGACCTCATCTACAACGGGCGGCGTGACGTGACCGCCCAGGACCTCCTCCTCGAGTTGACGGCGATTGATCCGGTGACCGAGTCGTTGCTTGTGGTCGCTCACTTCCCCACGGTGTTCGATCTCGTCGCGTTGCTCGCCAAATCCACCGTGAACGAACTCGCCGAGGGGACGTATCCCCTCGGCGGTGCGTTCGTGTTACGTCTCAAGGACGAGCCGGTGGGACTTCGACGCTACGAACTCGCGGACGTCTTCATCCCGGTGCTCTAGACCGCGTCGCTTAGAGCGCGCGCAGGATGGCACCGTCTCCCTGTCCGCCACCACCACACAGGGCGACGGCCGCGGTGCCGCCACCGCGGCGCTGGAGCTCGAGCAGGGCGGTCAGGGCCAGACGCGTGCCGGACATACCGACTGGGTGTCCGAGCGCGATGGCGCCACCGTTGACGTTCACCCTGGACTCGTCGAGGCCGAGCTTGTCCGACGAGGCCAGACCGACCGCGGCGAAGGCCTCGTTGATCTCGTAGATGTCGAAGCTGGTGGGGTCCAACTTGGCCTTCTGCGCGGCCTTGGCGATGGCGTTGGCCGGCTGGTGCAACAGCGACGCGTCGGGTCCCGCGACCATGCCGTAGCTGACGAGTTCGCCAATGGGGGTGAGGCCGAGTTCCGCGGCCTTCTCTTCGGACATGATCAGAATGGCGGCCGCCCCGTCAGAAATCTGTGAGGCGTTACCAGCGGTAATCGTGCCGTCCTTTTCGAAGGCCGGACGGAGTCCGCCGAGGGAGTCCACGGTGGTCTCGCCGCGCACGCCCTCGTCGGTGTCGATGATGACCGGGTCACCCTTGCGCTGGGGCACCGCGACGCCAGCGATTTCGCTGGCGAACTTGCCCGACGCAATAGCGGCGGCCGCGAGTTGGTGACTGCGGGCGGAGAATTCGTCCTGGCGCGCGCGGCTGATCGCGCCGCCGTTGTAGCGCTCGGTGGCTAGTCCCATGGCGCAGTGGTCGAAGGCGCAGGTGAGTCCGTCGAACATCATCGAGTCGACAACGCTCTGGTCGCCAATGCGGTATCCCGCGCGCGCACCCGGCAGCAGGTACGGAGCATTGGTCATGGACTCCATGCCACCGGCCACGACGATGTCCGCCTCGCCCGCACGGATCATGAGGTCGGCCAGGTAGATGGTCTGCAGACCCGAGAGGCACACCTTGTTGACGGTGGTGGCGTTCACCGTCATCGGGATGCCACCCTTCACCGCGGCTTGACGGGCGGTGATCTGACCTTGGCCGGCCTGGATCACTTGACCCATGAGCACGGCGTCCACCAATTCCGGCGCGACGCCGGCGCGCTCGAGCGCCGCCTTGATGGCGACGCCACCGAGGTCTTGTGCGCTGAGGGACGCGAAAACTCCCGACAACTTACCGATGGGGGTGCGGGCTCCCGCGACGATGACACTGCGCGACATAGTGACTCCTAACAGTTACGGCCGTTCGGCACGTACCTGACGATAGACGAGGAGCGCACGGCCAGTTACTGAGGGGTAACCTCGCCCACATGACTGACATCATTGATCTGGTGAGGGCTGGCGCGCCGGCCGAGGAATTGGCCGCGGCCCCACTGCCGGCCACGACGCGCGCCGTCTTTGTGCGACGCGACGAACAGGCCATGTTCGAAGGAATGGCGAGTGCGGACAAGGATCCCCGCCAGTCCCTACACGTCGGTGAGGTGCCCCTGCCCGAACTCGCACCGGATGAAGCGTTCGTGGCCGTCATGGCGTCGTCCATCAACTTCAACACGGTGTGGACCTCCATTTTCGAGCCCCTGCCCACGTTCGGTTTCCTCGACCGGCTCGGGAAGGAGTCCGCGTGGGGCAAGCGTCACGCGCTGGACTACCACGTGGTGGGCTCCGACGCCGCCGGCGTGGTGCTGCGCGTCGGTTCCGCGGTGCGTAACTGGAAGGTCGGTGACGTGGTCACGGTTCAGTGCAACTACGTGGACGACCAGGACCCCAGCGCGCACGACGACTCCATGATGGCGTCCAACCAGCGCATCTGGGGCTTCGAGACCAACTTCGGAGGTCTCGCGGACATCGCGGTGGTGAAAGCGAATCAATTGATGCCGAAGCCCGCGCACCTGACGTGGGAAGAAGCCGCCGTGAACGGACTGTGCAACTCGACCTCCTACCGCATGGTCGTCTCCCGCAATGGCGCCCCGGTGACCCAGGGCGACCGGGTGCTCATCTGGGGTGCGTCGGGTGGCATTGGTTCCTTCGCGGTCCAGTACGTCCTGAACGCGGGTGGCACGCCCATTGGCGTGGTGTCCTCACCCGAGAAGGCGGCCATGTTGCGCGAGCTCGGGTGCGAGCACGTGATCGATCGTCGTGAGAAGAACTACCAGTTCTGGTCCGACCCGCACACCCAGAACGAAGCTGAATGGCGCCGTTTGGGCAAGGACATCCGCGCGTTGGTGGGTGACGACCCCGACATCGTGTTTGAACACCCGGGTCGCTCGACCATGGGTGCCAGTGTCTTCGTGACGCGTCGCGGCGGCACCATCGTGACGTGCGCAGCCACCAGTGGCTACATGATTGAGTACGACAACCGTCACCTGTGGATGAAGTTGAAGACGATCAAGGGCTCGCACTTTTCCAACTACCGCGAAGCCTGGGCCGCCAACCAGTTGATCTGCGACGGACGCATCGTGCCGCCGCTCTCGGCGGTGTTCGAACTCGAACAGACCGGCGAAGCTGCGTACCAGGTGCACCACAACCAACACGAGGGCAAGATCGGCGTGCTCTGCGCCGCCGAACGTGAGGGTCTCGGTGTCACCGACCCCGAACTGCGCGCTCGCGTGGGCGAAGACCGTCTGACCATTTTCCGCCGACACAACTAGGAGACATCGTGGACAGCTTGTTGACTGAAATTGACCACATCGCCATCGCGGTGAACGATCTCGACGCCGCGATCGCGTGGTACGAGAACGTGTTCGGCGCGACCGTGGAACACCGGGAGGTCGTGGACTCCGACGGCGTCGCCGAGGCACTTCTGCGCGTGGCCGATTCATACGTGCAATTGCTCACGCCGACGCGCGATGATTCGCCTGTGGCGAAGTATCTCGCCAACAAGGGCGAGGGTCTGCACCACGTGGGCTATCGCGTCAGCGACTGCGCAGTCGCGCTCGAGGCCGTCAAGGCCGCTGGCGGACGGGTGATTGACGAGGCGCCGCGTCCGGGATCACGAGGAACCACCGTGGCCTTCGTGCACCCCAAGACGTCCTTCGGGACGCTGATTGAACTGGTCCAGGACAACGGTCCGGCCCACTGACGAGCCAGTGCGCTGACCCGTGGGGACACGCGAGTGACCTCGCGCTCAGTCGGGGTGTGGCCCACCGGTCGGTTTCGGTAGCCTGCACGTCATGGAACACACGATGGCCGAACGTTTGCAGGAGCTCGAGGCGCTGAAGGCGCAAGCTCGACTGGCTGGTGGTGAAAAGGCCATCGAGCGACACCACGCCAAGGGCAAGATGACCGCGCGCGAGCGCATCGAGTACTTGCTCGACGAGGGGTCCTTCCAGGAGCTCGACATGCTGAGTCGCCACCGGGCGCACGGCATGGGTCTCGAGGAGAACCGGCCCTACACCGATGGCGTGATCACCGGCTTCGGGACGGTCGACGGTCGCAAGGTCTGCGTGTTCTCGCAAGACTTCACGGTCTTCGGTGGTGCCCTCGGCGAGGTGTTCGCCGAAAAGATTCACAAGATCATGGACCTCGCGCTCTCGCTCGGTTTGCCGATGATCGGGCTCAACGATGGTGCCGGTGCTCGTATTCAAGAGGGCGTCGTGTCCCTGCATTCCTACGGCGGCATTTTCCATCGCAACGTCCAGGCCTCGGGTGTCATCCCTCAGATTTCGGTGATCCTGGGACCGTGCGCCGGTGGCGCGGTGTACTCGCCGGCCATGACCGACTTCATCTTCATGGTGAAGGAAACCTCGCACATGTTCATCACCGGTCCCGACGTGGTGAAGACGGTGACGGGCGAAGAGGTCACGCTCGAACAGCTCGGTGGGGCCATGACGCACGCGACCAAGTCGGGCGTCTCGAACTTCGTGCTGAACGACGAGCAGAGCTGCCTCGACGAGGTGAAGTACCTGCTGTCCTTCTTGCCGACCAACAACATGGAACTCACGCCGCGCGTGGCCACGGACGACGAAGCCGACCGCCTCTGTGAGGACCTGCGTTCGATTCTGCCGTCGTCGCCGAACCAGCCCTACGACATGAAGAAGGTCATCAACTCGGTCGTGGACGACGGTGAGTACCTCGAAGTGCACGCCAACTTCGCTCAGCAGATCACCTGCGGCTTCGCCCGGATCGACGGGCACGCCATCGGCATCGTCGGCAATCAGCCCGCGGTCCTCGCCGGTGTGCTCGACATTGAATCCTCGGAGAAGGCGGCGCGTTTCGTGCGCACGTGCGACGCGTTCAACATTCCCCTCGTGTCCTTCGTTGATGTCCCCGGCTTCATGCCCGGGACCGACCAGGAGTACAACGGCATCATTCGTCACGGCGCCAAGTTGCTCTACGCCTTCTGTGAAGCCACCGTCCCGCGTGTGCAGATCATCACCCGTAAGGCCTACGGCGGCGCGTACGTCGTGATGAACTCGAAGTCGATCGGCGCGGACCTGGCCTTCGCCTGGCCGACCGCGGAGCTCGCGGTCATGGGTTCCTCGGGCGCCGTGGAGATTGTGTACCGCCGCGAGTTGGCCGACGCCGCCGATCCGGCCGCGCGTCGCGCGGAACTCATCGACGAGTACCAGGAGCGATTCGTGAATCCCTACCTGGCCGCCGAGCGAGGCTTCGTCGACGATGTGATCGACCCCGCCGAGACACGTCGCGTCTTGGTGCGTTCGCTCGACGTTCTGCGTTCGAAGCGCGAGTCACTGCCGAAGCGCAAGCACGGGAACGTGCCGCTGTGACCTACGGTCTGTCGCCGCGTCCCGAACTCCCACCCGAGGAGTTGGCGGCCGTTCTCGCCGCCGCCGAGGCGTTGCTCACGACCGTGGTTGTCGACGAGACACCGAACGAGGTCTCCCCGTGGCGCTTTAGCGGGCGCTGGTTCTCTGCCCACCCGTATTCGTCGTTGCGACGTCCGTAAGGCGTCGCAACAGTTCGGCGAGATCCTTTAGAAGGACTTCTCGACCAGACTCAGCAGGTCGTCCATGATCGAGTGCAACTCAAAGTCCTTCGGCGTATAGACCGCGGTCACGCCGCTAGCGACGAGAGCGCGCGCGTC
>CAIQPR010000023.1 GCA_903873775.1 uncultured Actinomycetes bacterium | reverse complement strand
TCTCGCGCGCACCGATCTCGACGCTGGCAGGTGGCACTCCTGTTCACGCTGGTGGCGTCGTCACTGGTCGCCACCATCTCCCATACGGCGGGAGCGGGAACCGTGTCTCTCCCTCAGGTCACCCCCGTACCGTCGGGTGCCGGGACGAACCCTGAAGCGGTGCTCGAGTCGATGTCCTGCGTCGGCGACACGTGCGTGTCATTGGGTTCCTACGCCGATAGCAATGGGATCGGGCGGCCGTACGCCGTGATCACCGTCGACGGCAGCATCTTCGGCGCGGAAGAGCTGCCGAACCCGTCTGGTGCCTCCGTCACTCTCGCCATCCCGGTTATCGCGAATGCGGTGTCGTGCGTCGCGGGGATGAAGTGCCTCATCGTGGGGACGTACACGTCATCGGGACACCAGTATGCGTACGCCGACTCCCTCGTCGTGACCAAGTCCAATGGCGTGCCCTACGTCGGCGTTAGTCAGATCACCTCAGAGCCACTTCCCTCGGGCGCTTCCACAACAGCCACCATCATCGGCACTGGCCTGGTCGTCGCGTGCCCGAGCTCCACCGAATGTGTCGTGAGTGGGAACTACTCGACGCAGGCAAATATGTTGAAGGCGTACGTAGATGTGTGGAACGGCAGCACGTGGTCCGCGCCCCAAGTCGCTCCGGCCCCATCGAACGCACTCGACGCGGGCCTATGGGTTCCTGAGTCAGTCTCGTGCTGGAGTCCGACGGGATGTGAGCTCTTGGGTGAATACCGCGCGAATGGCGCGTCCCTCGAATTTCCCGTGGGCCTGCCATTGGTCAATGGGGCGGTAGGTACTCCCCTCGCCCTGCCCGTCCCGAGCGACGCCACGACCGTCCTCGCCGCCAGCACCATTCGTCACGTGTCCGGCCAGTGCTTCTCCGCAACGTCGTGTCTCGTGGTCGGGAGCTACAACAACAATCACACGCCCTCTCCGTACACCGAAACGTTCGCGGATACTCTCAGCGGGACGAGTTGGACCACGTCGACCGTGCCGGTAGCGCCCAATTCGGCAACGAGCATCAGTCAGGCGCCCACCTCTCTATCGTGCCTCTCGATACATCTCTGCGTGATGTCGGGCACCTATCACTCAACCAACCAAATCTTGGGTGTCGTGTGGGAGTACGTCAACGGCGCATGGGACACGCCAGACCAGACCGCCATGATTCCGGGAGATGGCACAGCGTCCCCCCAAATCGACGCGGTGTCGTGTTTGCCCAACTACGTGTGCACGTACGCGGGCTCTCTCGTGTCCGCGCAAAGTAATCAAGATGCGGTCGTTGGTCGCTATTTCATGTCCCTTCCCGCGGGTGCGACAAACGTGAACGCCGTGCAGACCGGCATCTCAACAGCAGCAATCACGTGGAGTCCTCCGAGCGTCACGGGGGCCGGCATTGCGACCTACACCGTCACGCGCAGTGGGAGCGGGTCGGCGATCTGCGTCACGTCACTCACGTCGTGCGTCGATTCGTCCGTCGCGGCGGGAAAGACCTACACGTACACGGTCACTGCCGTCAGTGCCGATGGCCAGGAGTTGCCCGCAGCGACGAAGAGTCTCACCGTTCTGGGACTCCCCGGCACACCGACGCACGTGAGTGCCACCAGTGGCGTCAAGTCATTGACAATCAAGTGGAGCGCTGGTGACGGTCCGACAGCCAGTTCGTTCACGATCACTGTCGTTCAGTCGCACACAACGCACACCTACTCCGTGTCGGGCTCCACACGGAGCATTATCGCCACGGGACTCACCGCAAAGGTTCTCGCGCACGTCAGCGTGCGCGCCAACAATGCCGCCGGCATGAGTCCGACGGCGAGTGTCGTGGGTACACCGAAGGCGTAGACAGTCCATCAATCTGCGTGATCGAGCCCTCTGGTCGAAGGGGATTCATCGTGCCGGCGAAATATCGACGAATGCCGTCGACGATGACACGCTCAGAGAATGCGAGCGACCGCGTCTCGCGCGTCCGCGAGGACATGCGGCAAGTACGCCCGGTGCGCAGGATTCTGCGAACCAGCGATGTAGTTGACGAGCTGAATCTTGCGCTGGGCGATCAGGATCTCCAGATCTCCCTCGCGGTGCTCAGGAAGCGGTGCGATGTCGCGATACCCGTCGAGCAAAATCGTTCGAGGTTCACCCGGGGGTAAGTAGGACAGTGAGATGCCGAGATCTTGAATGGGCAGACCGATGCCGGAGTCATCAAAGTCGAACACCGAGACCTTGTCCTGCCACCACATGAGATTCCCGCCGTGCACGTCGGCGTGAATGATCTAGACGGAGTCCAGATCATGAAGCGCGGCCAAGGTTTCTTCCACAACGCCCACAACACGTGCCAGCAGAGAGCGGTCGTCGACTTCTAAATGTCAACGCGCATCCAAAACAGCCACACCTGTGCTCAAAGCCCATGAGGAGGGCGTCGATGACCAGACCCCAGCATCTGGTGAGCTCGACATCGCATACTCATCGAGCTGGATACGCATGGATCGACGTGGACTTGAGACGGTCTTCATTCAGGAACTGCGAGAGCCGCTTGCATCTTTGGATGTGTCAGATTTGTGTCATTCAGGGGCGATCAAACACCCCGGTATCCTTAGAAACAGCGCCTGACCTGTATAAACACAGATCAAGCAGTCGTGGAGGTGGCGGGAAGAGCCAACTGGCCTGGATGGCCCTGCTGGCAAGGGTCCTGGCGCCCGCATCAAGGCGATTACGCCACAGGATTACGCCAAGTTCGGAAGGGGGCAGGTCGGCAAGCTCCTCATTTTCCGACCGACC
>CAIQPR010000022.1 GCA_903873775.1 uncultured Actinomycetes bacterium | reverse complement strand
CCGTACCCCGAGCTCGTGGGTACTTGCACGAATTCCACGACCACCGGAATGAAGAGGTACATCGCCCAGCTGATAAGAAACGCGGAGATGTCTGCGGTGAGAACAGGACGAAGGCGAACTTGTCGCAGATTGACCAAGGGGCGATCGACACGGAGTTCGTAGACCACCCAGAGAGCCGTGAGCGCAGCGGACCCGAGGGCGAGCGTCAGTGACGCGGGTGCTGTCCATCCCCACGTGCCGCCCTCAGCGAGTTCTATAGAGAGTCCCACGACCGCGAGATCCAAGAGAAGTGCGCCGAGAATGTCGAATCGCTCTTGCACTCCCGGGTGGTCCTTCGGTATCAACGTCAGGACCACGGCCAGGGTCACCGCCATCATCCCGGCACCGAACCAGAACGCCACGTGGTAATTGAAGAATTCGGAGATGGCGCTGGTGACCGGATATCCGAGGCCGACGCCGATGGCCGCAGTTACCGACAGTGTCGCAATCGTGCGGCCGGCGGTTGCGCGGTCGAGGTGTTGTCGGGCGATGGCCATCGTGACGGGGAGGAGGCCGAGACCACATCCTTGAAGACCACGGCCAATCACGAGAGTCGTGAAGTTCGTGGAGGCGGCGGCGAGAACGGATCCGACGAGGACAATCGAGAGTGCCACGATGAGAACCCGACGCTTGTGGGGTCCGTCACCAAGACGCCCCATGATGGGCGTGGCCAGGGCCCCCGTAAGGAGTGCTCCGGTCAGCATCCACTGAGCAGTGGAGAGTGTGACGTGATTGGCTATCGCGATCGTGTTGACGAGTGGCGCACCGAGCGAGCCGATGATCGACATCATCGCAGCCACGGTGACGAGAGCGGGAACAAGGAGGCGAGGAGCGCTCGTGGTCTCGATCTCGCTGGGGCTCATAGAACATCCCGACCGTCGGCACGTCATCGTGCGGACACCCTCATCTTACGAGGAGTCTGCACGTTGACCCCTCAGCACACAGCCCGCCAGCCTGAGGGCTGGCGGGCTGTGTGCGCGTGACCGCGTTGTTGATTACGCGGCGTGCGGCGCGGGGAATTCGACGTCGTCCGGCGTCTTGCGGTAGTGGATGAATCCGAAGACGGTGAGCAACGCGAGGAGCAGAGCCAACACGAAGCACACAATCGACGAAATCAACGCGATTGTGCCGAAGATGGAGAACGCGTACGCATTCAGCAGCAAACCACGCAGTGTGGTGCCGCGGAACAACAACTGCACCTGGGTGGCCAACTCGGTGTTGTTCGGCTGAGCCATTGACTCGGTGCTCAACTGGGAGTAGGTCTTGCCGCCACCGATTTCCTTCAGGTGCACCGCAATGAAGTCGTTCGCGTAGACCTGCGCCTGCGCACCAGTGAGCAACTGCTCGCCGGCGTACTGGGAGACCGACGGAATCATCGACGGAGTGATTTCTGTGCCCACCGCGGCGTGGTCAAAGGCGGCCTTGGGTGGGAAGTAGATCTGCTGTTGCTCGAGCTGGTTGTGGACGCTGTTGTTGGCGAAGGTGGCGCCCCACATGAGCAAGCCTCCCGCTACGAGGAGCCCCACGGTCAACACGAGCCCCACACTGGTCAAAATCAAGTCCAATGTCCTGCGCTTCATAAGAAACCCCCACTTCTACTTGCGTACTTCGGCACCACTGTGGGCCACTCATGGTCTACGCCCGTGGGGGAGTCGCGCTACAGGGCCATTGGTCCATTTCTCCGGACTTCTTTTACATTCACGGTCCATAGAAGTGGTCTCGGGAGAGGCCCTAGGATTGGGTCATGGCTTCCTTAATCAGCATGGGTGCGGACGGCACCCTTACCGTTCCTGACAATCCAATCATTCCTTTCATCGAGGGCGACGGCACTGGCGTTGACATTTGGCCGGCCGCCAAGCTCGTTCTTGATGCCGCCGCCGCCAAGCACGGCAAGACCGTCGAGTGGAAGGAAGTCCTCGCCGGAGAAAAGGCGTTCAACGAGACGGGCAACTGGTTGCCCGACGAGACCGTTGACGCTTTCCGTGAGCACCTCATCGGCATCAAGGGACCATTGACGACGCCCGTCGGTGGTGGTTTCCGCTCGCTCAACGTGGCACTGCGTCAACTGCTCGACCTGTACGTGTGCCTGCGCCCCGTGCGCTGGTTCCAGGGCGTCCCCTCGCCGGTGAAGCAGCCGGAACTCGTGGACATGGTCATCTTCCGTGAGAACACCGAAGACGTCTACGCCGGGCTCGAAGTTGAAGCCGGCACACCCGAGGCGGAGAAGCTGCGCCGTTACCTCCTCGACGAGTTCGGATGGAAGATCCGCGAGATGAGCGGTATTGGCATCAAGCCGATTTCGAAGGAAGGCTCGGAGCGACTCATTCGAGCCTCGATTAAGTACGCGTTGTCCCACGGTCGCGAATCGGTGAACCTGGTGCACAAGGGCAACATTCAGAAGTTCACCGAGGGTGCCTTCCGTAATTGGGGATACGAACTGGTGCGCAACGAATTCGCCGACGTCGCCGTTGGTTGGGATGACTGCGACGGCAAGCCGGGTGACAAGTTGCTCGTGAAGGACTCCATCGCGGACATCACGCTCCAGCAGGTCCTGACCCGTCCCGCGGAGTTCGACGTCATCGCGACGATGAACCTCAACGGCGACTACCTCTCCGACGCTCTCGCCGCGCAGGTGGGTGGCATCGGTATCGCCCCTGGCGCCAACATCAACTACGTCACCGGCCACGGCGTGTTCGAAGCCACGCACGGCACCGCCCCGAAATACGCCGGGCAGGACAAGGTCAACCCGGGCTCGGTCCTCTTGTCGGGTGTGCTCATGTACGAGCACCTCGGATGGACCGACGCGGCGAATGACATCGTGGCTGCCCTCGAAGCGACCATTGCCGACAAGATCGTGACCTACGACTTCGCGCGCCTCATGGACGGCGCCACCGAAGTCAAGTGCTCCGAATTTGCGTCGGCCATCGTGGACCGCTTGTAACAACTACCTCTCAGAGAAAAGGACAACTGATGAAGACCCCCGTTCACGTCACCGTTACCGGCGCCGCCGGTCAGATTGGCTACCAGTTACTGTTCCGCATTGCGTCCGGACAGCTGCTCGGTCCCGACACCCCCGTCGTTCTTCGCCTGCTCGAAATTGAGCCCGCGATGAAGTCGCTTGAGGGTGTTGTGATGGAGTTGGACGACTGCGCTTTTCCGCTCTTGGCGGGAATCGAGGCCACGAGTGACCTGGCGCACGCGTTCACCAACACGTCCTGGGCGCTGCTGGTTGGATCCATCCCCCGCAAGGCCGGCATGGAGCGCGGTGACTTGCTGAACGTGAACGGCGGCATCTTTAAGCCGCAGGGACGCGCCATTGCGGAGAACGCCGCGAGCGACGTGCGCGTCCTCGTGGTCGGTAACCCGTGCAACACGAACTGCTTGATTGCACGCGAAAACGCACCCGAAGTGCCCGCCGACCGCTGGTTCGCGATGACCCGACTCGACCAGAACCGCGCCGAAACGCAGCTGGCCAAGAAGGCCGGGGCACCGGTGTCGGACGTGAAGAACCTCGCAATCTGGGGTAACCACTCCGCCACACAGTTCCCGGACTTCGCCAACGCGACTATTGGTGGCGCCAAGGTTACGGACGCCATCTCCGACCACGCGTGGCTCGCGGGTGACTTCATCACGACCGTGCAGAAGCGTGGTGCGGCGATCATCGAGGCACGAGGAGCCAGCTCCGCCGCGTCCGCAGCCAACGCCGCCATTGACACGGTGGTGAGCTTGATTACGCCTACCGCTGCCGATGACGCGGTGTCGGTTGGCGTCACCAGTCACGGTGAATACGGCGTCCCCGAAGGACTCACGTTCGGCTTCCCCGTTGTGGCCGACGGCCAGGGCAATTGGAAGGTGAAGGAAGGCTTCGAACACGATGACTTCGCGAAGGACCGCATCAAAGTGACGACGGATGAACTGCTCGCGGAGCGTGATGACGTGAGGGGCCTTGGTCTGATTTAGGCCACTCTTTCGCAACGTCTCTCTAAAGGTGCGGCTTACCCATTGGGGGTAAGCCGCACCTTTCTTATATTTCGACAGTCCTCGGGAACGAATTGCGCCCTGCTGAACTCAACGAGGCACTTTGTCGTTCTTCACGAGTCAGACGAAAAGTGTTCGAAAAGATATCGAAGATGTTCATCCTGGCTCCCTCTGAAATTTCCGTAGACTCGGGCAGTTCATCATCTCGAAGAGAGGATCCGCAACGTGTCAGACGCCGTTGACTCATCCGTGGTGGTGACGCAGAGCCCTCGTGGTAGTCGGAAGCAGAAGGCCGGTTTCCGCTCAGATATTCAAGCGATGCGCGCACTGGCCGTCCTCTTGGTGGTCATGTACCACGCTCACTTGCCAGGCGCCCACGCCGGATTCTTGGGTGTTGATGTGTTTTTCGTGATCAGCGGATTCGTCATCACTAATGTCCTCCTCAAAGAGCGAGAGCGAACGAGTGGAACTTCGCTCCTCGACTTCTATGGTCGACGAATTCGTCGAATTTTGCCTGCCGCAACGGTCGTCATCATCGCCACCATCTTTGCGACGTATCACTGGCTCGCCTTCTTTGTGGGCGGGCAAGTTGCCAATGACGCAAAGTTCGTGGCAGCGTTTGTGGGGAACTTTCACTTCGCCGCGGAGGGAACCCAGTACTTCACGCAAGCGCTCCCCTCGACACTGCAGCAGTTCTGGTCTCTGGCGGTCGAGGAGCAGTTCTACGTCGTCTGGCCATTGCTCTTCATTGGCGCGTGTCGGGTGGCCGGTCGCGAGCGAAGGGACGACACGTTGGTCCCACTTCTTGTCGTGATCATCTTGGCGTCACTGTTGTGGTCGATCCATCTGACTTCGATCAACAGCACGCAAGCGTTCTTCAGCCCGTTCACGAGAGCGTGGGAGTTGGCGCTGGGCGCGCTTTTAGCGGTGACGGCAGAAAAAATGCAACACATGCCGAGGTGGTCCGGTGGCGCACTACGAGTTGCCGGACTTCTCGCCATCCTGCTGTCCACGTGGTTCATGTCGTCCACGACGGTGTGGCCTGGAGCACACTCCATCATTCCTGTTGTGGGTGCTGCGCTCATGATCGCCGGAGGTTCGGTAAGTCCGGACTCGGGCTTCGACGTCGTTACCAACTTTCCGGTCATTCAGTGGATTGGACTCATCTCGTACTCCCTATACCTCGTCCATTGGCCGATCTTGACCATTGCTGCCGAGCATTCGATTTCGCCGCTGTCGCGAGGCACCGAATGGGAACTGGCCGGGGTCTCTGTGGTGGTGGCGGCCGTCTCGTACTACCTGATCGAACGACCCGTCAGGAATTTCTCGCTCCTCGTGCGGTACCGGTGGTTGACGTACCTCATGGGTGCTGCTCTCATTGGCCTGACGTACGCCGTGATCTTCTGGCACTTGCACAACCAGGGCTAACGCGGTCGCCCTCAGAAGGGCGACGTCGCTTTCAGGCCGCAGGGCTCGCCGTGTGGAGCGCCAGAGCGACGTGCGCGGCCACCGTCAAGAGCTGTGCGCGGATCGTGGTCGCCGAATCCCAGTGGCGGCTGTCCCAGGTGTCACCCGCTAAGGAGTCACCCGCGTACAACAGATGAGCGAAGCGAAGTCGGCGATACTGCGCGACAGCGATGAACGCGGACGCTTCCATGTCCACCATGCGACATCCCTCGGCGACGCGTCGATCGACGCGCGAGCGCGTCTCGCGAAACAGGGCGTCAGTCGTCCACGCACGACCCACGATGTACGGAACGCCGAGCTGGTCCAGCGTCGTTGTCGCGGTGCGCACGCCGAGGGGGTCCGCGTGAATGATGCGCCCGGGCTCGGCGTAGTGGAAACTGGTGCCCTCGTCGCGCACGGCACTCTCGACGATCATCACGTGACCCAGATCCAGGTCGTCAATGAGCGCGCCGGCACCTCCTACGGCGACGAACGTCGTGGGCCCGAGCGCGGCCAATTCCTCGGTGAAGCCAGCCGCGAGAGGGGCGCCAACGCCGGGGTGCATCACCAATAGCGAGGATGACCCCACGGTCATTTCGTAGACGGGATTACGACCGATCTCGCTGCGCAATGTGTAGACCTGACGAAGATCGCCGCGTCGCGCCAAATCCTCGAGAACATCATTGAAGAAACACAGAACGGCGACGCGCGGCACGTCCTGTGGTTGATGCATGGCGCTCGCGTCGATGACGCCGGGTTCGTGGAGGTCGTTCTCGAATAGCGGGACGGACTCTGAGGTCTCCACGTCTCTTCCTTATTTGTCGGGCGTGCTAGGTAGCGGGCGCTTCGCGAGTGCCGAGGATCGCTTGGAGCGCGGCGGTGGCGTCCACCAGCGCGTTCACGTCGCCGCGCACTTTCACGCGACCCTGACGCAGCAAGGAGGCGCTGTCCGAGTTGCCACTCACCACCGCGCCGGCATCATTGTAAGCAAGAGATATCAGCACGTCGGCGCCCACGTGATCGCCTACATCAACGCGAGACCCCGCAGACGTGAGGGTCAAGGTCAACGCGTGGGGTCCCCTCGCGGGAGCGTCCACGATGTCGAGAACGACAATGAGTGTGCGCTCACCGTCGAATGGAGTGGCGGCCAACGTCGAATTGACGCCGGCCAACCACTCCTCCGAGAGGAATTGGGACACGCGGGCTACGGTGCCGGCTGAACGGCTGCTTCGCTGGCCGTGCGCTTCGTCTTGCGACGAATCTTGCGTCCGAGCCACGCGATGGGGTCGTACTGCGCGTCCACCACACGCTCCTTGAGCGGAATGATCGCGTTGTCCGTGATCTTGATGTGCTCGGGGCAAACCTCGGTGCAGCACTTGGTGATGTTGCAGTATCCGAGGCCCATCTCCTCGCGAATGAGGTCTCGACGGTCATTGGTGTCGAGCGGGTGCATCTCCAACTCGGCGTAGCGAATGAAGAATCGAGGACCGGCGTAGTGCTGCTTGTTCTCTTCGTGGTCGCGAATGACGTGACACACGTCCTGACACATGAAGCATTCGATGCACTTGCGGAATTCCTGACCGCGCTCCACATCCTCCTGGAACATCCGGTAGCCGTCGGCGGGCATCGGCGGAGGCAGCAGGGCGGGGACCTTCTCCGCCATCGCGAAGTTGAAGGACACGTCGGTGACGAGGTCTCGAATGATCGGGAACGTCTTCATCGGCGTGACGGTGACGGGGCCCTCCGGCAGCTGGTCCATGCGCGTCATGCACATGAGACGGGGCTTGCCATTGATCTCGGCCGCGCACGACCCGCACTTACCTGCCTTGCAATTCCAGCGGCACGCGAGATCCGGGGCATCCGTTGCCTGGATGCGGTGGATGACGTCGAGAACGACCTCACCCTCCTGCTGGGCAACCGTGTAGTTCTCAAAGTCGCCGCCAGTGGCGTCGCCGCGCCAAATGCGCATCGTGACATCAGCCATTATTTGCCCTCCTCGAGCAACGCGTTGAGCTCCTCGGGAATTTCGAGGAGTGGGGATTCCAACGTCTTGATTTCGCTCGTCCACCCGCCGCCGCTGGGCATGGAGTGGGCGAAGTTGATCTTGCCGAAGTTCGGGTCGGCCTTCGGGAAGTCCTCGCGAGTGTGACCACCGCGAGATTCCTTACGCTGCTGTGCGCCGCGAGCGGTGCACTTCGACACGGTCAGCATGCTGGGCAAGTCGGTCGCGAGGTTCCAGCCGGGGTTGTACGCCCGACCACCCTTGACCTTGATGTTCTTCACGCGGTCGGTGAACTCTTCGAGCTTCTCAATCGCTTCGTCGATTTCCGACGCCGTACGAATGATGCCGACGTTCGCCTGCATCATTTCCTGCAGGTCGCGCTGGATGTCGTAGGGGTTCTCGCCACTCTCGCGCTCGAAGGGGGCGAGAGCCTCCTTGACCGCTGCGTCCACTTCTTCCAGGTTGAAGCCGGTGGCACCCTGACCGCCCTGAACGTACTCCACGGCGCCCATTCCGGCGCGACGTCCAAAGACGATGAGGTCAGACAGTGAGTTGCCACCGAGGCGGTTGGCGCCGTGCATGCCACCGGCCACTTCACCGGCGGCGAACAAGCCCGCGACGGCCGTCGCGGCGGTCTCCGCATCGACCTTGACGCCACCCATGATGTAGTGGCAGGTCGGCCCGATCTCCATCATCTCGCGCGTGATGTCCACACCGGCGAGTTCCATGAACTGGTGGTACATCGACGGGAGGCGACGGCGAATGAATTCGGGCGTGCGACGCGACGCGATGTCGAGGAACACACCGCCGTGCGGGCTCCCACGACCAGCCTTCACCTCCGAGTTAATCGCGCGCGCGACTTCGTCGCGTGGGAGCAGTTCGGGCGGACGGCGACCCGCGGTGTGGTCGTCGTACCAACGGTCCGCTTCTTCGGGTGATTCCGCCGTCTCCGCGCGGAACATGTCCGCGACGTAGTTGAACATGAAGCGCTCGCCGTCGGAGTTCTTCAGGATGCCACCGTCACCACGCACACCTTCGGTGACGAGAATGCCGCGCACCGAGAGCGGCCACACCATGCCGGTGGGGTGGAACTGGATGCATTCCATGTCGATGAGCTCCGCGCCGGCCCACAGCGCCATCGCGTGTCCGTCGCCGGTGCCTTCCCAGGAATTCGAGGTGAACTTCCAGGACTTACCAACGCCACCCGTGGCGAGGATCACGGCCTTCGCGGAGAAGGTCACGAATTCTCCCGTGGCGCGCCAGTAGGCCACGCAGCCGGCGACCTTGCCACTGTCGTCGTGCACGAGACGCAGAACCTTGCACTCCATGAACACGTCGGTGCCCATCGAGACGACCTTCTGCTGCAGCGTGCGGATCAGCTCGAGTCCGGTGCGGTCACCCACGTGCGCGAGGCGCGCGTAGCGGTGGCCACCGAAGTCGCGCTGCAGAATCTTGCCGTCCTTCGTGCGGTCGAAGAGGGCTCCCCACTGCTCGAGCTCCATGACGCGCTCGGGAGCTTCCTTCGCGTGCAGCTCGGCCATGCGGTAGTTGTTGAGCATCTTGCCGCCACGCATCGTGTCGCGGAAGTGCACCATCCAGTTGTCTTCGGGGTAGACGTTGCCCATCGCCGCCGCCATCCCACCTTCGGCCATGACGGTGTGCGCCTTGCCGAGGAGTGACTTCGTGATGAGTCCGACCTTGAGTCCCTGTTGCTTGGCCTCAATGACCGCGCGCAGACCGGCGCCACCGGCGCCGATCACCAGAACGTCGTAGTCGTGGTGTTCGTAGGGTGAGTTGATCTCCATGAGGTACCTACTTCTTAGAAGAGCTTGTAGTCGGTGAGGGCGCCGGAAGCGACGAGTCGCACGTAGACGTCGGTGAGGGCCACGAACACGAGCGAAGCCCAGGCGAAGTTCATGTGCTTGGCATTCAGCGGCGTCACAAACTTCCAGAACTTGTGACGGATCGGGTGCTTCGCGAAGCTCCGGACCTGACCACCGCAGAGGTGGCGACACGCGTGGCAGGAGAGTGAGTACAGCCACAGCAGCGTTGCGTTCACGACGAGAACCACCGTGCCGACGGTCACACCCCATCCGAGGCCCGGCTGGTGGAAGGCGCGGATGGCGTCGTAGGTCAGCAGAGCGTTGAAGACGAGTCCGAAGTAGAAGAAGTAGCGGTGCACGTTCTGCATGATCAGCGGGAACTTCGTCTCACCGGAGTAGGACGCGTGCGCGTCCGAGACGGCACACGCCGGCGGGGACCACCAGAACGCGCGGTAGTAGCTGCGGCGGTAGTAGTAGCAGGTCAAGCGGAAACCCAGCGGGAAGATCAGGATGAGCAGCGCGGGGGAGAACCACTGAGGCGTGTGGATCAAGAATCCGCTGCCCGCCCCGCTTGTGCAACTTGACGCGATACACGGGGAGTAGAAGGGGCTAATGAGATCGCGGTTGAACGCGGCGCCGACGTAGTAATTCTTGTTCTGGAACGCCGCCCACGTCGAATAGATGACGAAGGCCGTCAGAATCGAAACGGTGACGACCGGCTGTACCCACCAGCGGTCCTGTCGAAGGGTGGCGACGTCGGGACCGCCCCGTGTCCCACCGAGAACCACTTTGGTCGAACTTCCTACGGCCGTCACGGCGGTCTCCTTGCTCGAGTCACTGTTCACGTGCCCGTTTCCCACGGGACACCGGATCCATACTAGGCAGCCCTTTGTGAGGTTCCGAACAAGGCCCCTTCCTGCTCTTGTGAGTCGTCGTTAGGCCCAGTACGGTCGGCTGTGTCGAGTTCAGAGTTGGCGCCGCAGGGATTGCCAGCACCGACGAGGCGGGGGTCGCGCTCCAGCGGATCGCAGCGACTATGCCGCCGGTGCGCTCCCGCGGAGCCTCTGACTCGACCAGGTCGCGGAGGGCGAACGGAGGTCCTCGGAATTGCTTTATTCTCCGGATATGACTCAGGCCCCCGAAAATCTGCCCACCACGATCGGCGCACTGCGCGGGTCGGGCTGGACATCTCGCTCCGTGCGCGAAGAGATGCGCGCCAATCTGGAAGAGCGTCTCGCGAGTGGCCGACCTTTGACGTCCGCAGTTCTCGGCTACGAAGACACGGTGCTCCCGCAGTTGGAAACGGCGCTGCTGGCGGGACACGACGTGATCCTGCTCGGCGAGCGAGGCCAAGCCAAGACGCGCATGATCCGGGGACTCGTGGAGCTCCTGGACGAATGGCTCCCGATCGTGGCGGGTTCTGACGTCCGCGACGATCCCTTCAACCCCATCTCGGCGTACGCGCAGGACCTCGTGGCCGAGAAGGGTGACGAGACGCCCGTGGCGTGGCTGCACCGCTCGCACCGGTTCGCCGAAAAGCTGGCGTCCCCCGATACCTCCATGGCGGACCTCATCGGCGAGGTCGACCCGATCAAAGTGGCCGGGGGATTGTTTCTCGACGACCCGAAGGCGCTGTCCTACGGGCTCGTCCCAAAGTCGAACCGGGGCATTTTTGCCATCAACGAACTTCCTGACTTGGCCGAACGCATCCAGGTGGGACTTCTCAATGTGCTCGAAGAGCGTGACGTGCAGATTCGCGGCCACTTGGTGCGACTGGACCTGGACATCCTCGTGGTCGCCACCGCGAACCCCGAGGACTACACGAACCGCGGTCGACTCATCACGCCGCTGAAGGACCGTTTCGGTTCGCAGATTCGCACGCACTACCCGCAGGACATCGCGACGGAGATCGCCATCATCCAGCAAGAAGCGCACCTGCCGACCTCGCCGGTGCCCATCATCGTGCCGTGGTTTATTGACGACATCGTGGCGCGCGTGTCGCACGTCGCCCGTAAGAGTCACGTGCTCAATCAGCGCTCGGGCGTCTCGGTGCGACTCTCCATTGCCAACTACGAGACGGTTGTCGCGAACGCTCTGCGACGCACGTTGCGAACCGGGGACGCCTCGGTGGTTCCGCGTGTGAGCGACTTGTCGGCGATCGTGCAATCGACCCAGGGCAAGATCGAGATCGACACGATGGACGACTCCGATTCGGACCAGATCATCGCCGCGCTCGTCGCGCTCGCCGTGCGTCAAGCCTTCACCGAGAACGTGCTTCTCGAAGAAGCGAGCGCCATCGTCGAGTCCTTCACGCACGAGGTCGTGGTGCACGTGGGTGATGATCTGCCGGCGCAGGACTACTTGGACGTCCTCGCCCACCTGCCCGTCCTCGAGCCGCCCGTGCGCCGTGTGGCCGGCCCGACGGCGACCGACGGGGAAATGGCGGCTGCTCTTGAGTTCATTCTGGAGGGCCTGCATCTCACGAAGCGCCTCGCGAAGGATGCCAGTGGTGGCCGGGCGCTGTACCGCACGAGGAACCGTTAGTGCCCGTTCGCTACGGCTTCCGGCAGTGGGACGACGGCGAGGACTACGACGACCTCGACGCCGATGAACTCCTGCGCCTGCTGACCGATGAATTGATGGAGACGGGGGACCTCGACGAAGCCATCGATCGCCTCCTCCAGGACGGATTCACGACCGAAGATGGTACGCGCGTCGACGGTTTGCGGGACTTGATGGAGCGCGCTCGACAGCGGCGCCGGGAACTCGAAGAGCAGGCGGACCCCGACGGCGAACTGCAGAAGTATCGAGAGCGACTCCAGATGATCGAGGAGAAAGAACAGCGCTCGCTCGAGGAACTCATGGCCGAGGCCGAAGCCTCCGGCGACGAACGCCGCTCGGAAGTCACGCGCGACCTCGTGAGTGAGAAGTCCATGCAGAGAGAGTTGATGCCCGACCGCCTGGGGGAGAGGCTCGGTGCCTACCAGCACTACGACTTCGTCTCGTCCGAAGCGCGCGAAGAATACGAAGAGATGATGCAGGAGTTGCGCGAGGACGTTCTCACTACGTACTTCGAAGCGAACAAGGACTTCCTCTCGAATCCCGACCCCGAAGCGCTCGCCCGTATGCGCGCGATGATGGACGCGCTCTCCACGATGATTGAACAAGATCGTCGCGGCGAGCCACTCGACCCGTCCTTTGAGAACTTCATGGAGAATTTCGGGGATTTCTTCCCGGGCGCGGAGTCGCTCGAAGACGTCATCCGGGCCATGGCGGAACGCGCGGCGGCGGCAGAAGCGATGTTCAATTCGCTCTCCGGCGAGCAACAACGCGAACTACGCGACCTCTTCGGTCAGATGATGCAGGACATGGACCTCGGATTCTCGATGTCCCGACTGGTCTCGAATCTTCGCCAAGCCACCCCCGATCTCGATTGGAATGGTCAGCCTCGCTTACGTGGTCAGGGCGGAGGTCGCTTCGCCGACGCCGCCGACATCGCCGGGCAGCTCAACGAACTGCGCTCGCTCGAGGAGTTCATGGGGCAGGCCAATGCCGCCCAGGGGCTCCCGGAAGTGGACATCGACGCCGTGCGCAGAAACCTGGGTCCCGACGCCGCGAAGCAGGTGGAGGCCCTCCAGCGCGCACTGCGCCAATTGCGTGACGGTGGATTCGTGGATCGCAACGGTTCACGAACCGAACTCACCGCCAAGGGGGTGCGCCAGATCGGCCAGCACGCGCTCAAGGACCTGTTCAAGCAATTGCGTCGTTCGACGACGCTCGGTGCGCACCGCGAAGCCTCGGTGGCCCGCGGGGGTGACCGCGAAGAGAGCTCAAAGCCGTGGGAACCCGGTGAGGCGCTGTCACTGCACTTGCCGAAGACCTTGCGCAACGCCGTGTTTCGCCAAGGACCGGGCACACCGGTCACGTTGCACCCCGATGACTTCGAAGTGGAGGAATACGAAGCCGTGCGACGGTCGGCCACCGTGTTCGCCATCGACCTGTCGCTGTCGATGGCGATGCGCGGCAACCTGGCACCGGCCAAGAAAATGACGCTCGCGCTGACCTCCCTCATTCGTTCGCGCTTCCCCCGCGATTTCGTCGCGGTCGTGGGTTTCGGTGAGACCGCGGAAGAAATCCGTATTGAGGACATCCCTCAACTCACGATCGATTACAACTACGGCACCAATCTCCAGCACGCGCTGGCGCTGTCTCGTCACTTGATGCGCAACGAGAAAGGTGAGCGGCAGATTGTCGTGGTGACCGACGGGGAGCCGACGGCGCACTTGATGGCGAATGGCGAACCGTTCTTTTCCTGGCCCCCGGTGCCGGAGACGCTCCAGTTGACGATGGCCGAGGTCCTGCGCTGCACCAAGGCGGGCATCACGATCAACACCTTCGCCCTCGATATCGAACGCAGTCAGTTCCCCTTTGTCGAACAAATCAGCCGAGTGAACGGTGGGCGAACCTTCTACACGTCAGTCGACGAACTCGGTAGTTACGTGCTGGACGACTTCGTGCGGCACCGCCGGGCCAGTTAGACGTGGTGCGCGGGCCCAGATTGGGTTAGATTCCCTGACAGCGGACCTCGGGGAAACCGGGGGTGCGCGAATCAGCGAACGGCGCCCTCGGTGCCACGATACGTACGGGAGAATCGCGATGAAGGCGACACTGCTGCTGGCCGACTACGCCGAGTTGTCGAACGGAAAGCTGGGCGTGCTCGGCGGGGGACTCACCTGGTTCTACGCGCAGTCGTCGGTCCCGCTGTCGGTGGCGGTCATGATTGACGCGGCGGCCGGCGAGGGCGGAGAGAAGCACGAAGCCCGCTTGCGCATTGTGAATCTGGGCGGCGAGCCCATGGGATTCATCGGCGATGACGGCAAGCCCTACCGCTACGAAATCGACGACATCATCGAGTGGCCCAAGAAGGACATCGACGTCGACGACGACCTCGACTTCGTATGGGTGGGACGATTCTTCGGCATCAACCTCGATGAGGGTCTGCACCGCATGGAATTCGTCATCAAGGACAAGGTGATCGGGTCGCAGGTGTTCGCCGTTCGTCCGAAGGCCAGCGCCGAGAAGTAGTTCCGCCGCATTTCATTTGCGTTTTGCGCGATCCTTTGCCACAATGACACCGTTGTAATTACAACGGTGGCACTGACCCTGGTGCCCCTCGGGGAGGATCGCATGGAATTCATCAATCTGCAGGAAGGCATGGAAGATCGTGGCTGGCAGGCCCGATCCAACTGCATGGGCGTTGACCCCGACCTGTTCTTCCCCGAGCGCGGCGCATCGACCCGCGAGGCGAAAGAAGTCTGTCGTGGCTGCGTGGTCCGCGAGGAGTGCCTGGAGTACGCCCTCGAAAACGGCGAGAAGTTCGGCATCTGGGGTGGCATGAGCGAGCGCGAGCGTCGCCGTCTGCGTCGCGCCCGAGCCATCGAGCGCCGGTCACAGGCCAGCTAACGACCCAACTGGTATTCGATCGTCGCCTCGGGGTGAAGATCGAGTTCCTCCCACCGCAACGGACTCTCCAGTTCGAGAGCGGCACGAGGTGCCAGTCCGACGAGTTCCGCCTTCACGATCCCCGCGTGTTGAGGAAGTAACTCTCGGACTCGGTCATAAATCACCGAGAGCCGCGTGGCGTGCACATCCAGCACGTTGCAACTGATTTGTGTCGCGTCGCCGACCGGAAGACCAAGAGCGCGCACGCTGGGCGAACGGATCTCGCGCGCGATGTCGCGCGCGTCCTCCATGTCGAGCTGGTGGATCCACATGTTCCACGCAATCAAGACGGGACGCGCGCCCACCGCGCTCGCTCCCGCGCGCGGATGCGGTAACGACGGACCGAAGTCCGGCGCGAGATCGACGAAGGCGTGTCGCCGAACGTCGGGGAGGGACCTTTCGGGTCCGTAGAGGAACGTCGGGACAGCGAGCTCGTCGGCCATCCATTCCGCGGTCTCGGTGCGCAGAATCACCGCAGTGGGGGCCTGCTCGTCGTGGAGAGCGACGAAGGGCACCACGTCCACCACTCCGAGTCGGGGGTGGACGCCGTCGTGGGTGCGTAAGTCCACCATCTCCACGGCCTGTTCAATGAGACGGTGAACATCACGGACCAGTGGGACCGGGTCGTTGATCAACGTGAAGACGCTGCGGTGGTGGTGCGGGTCGGCGTGCTGGTTGCGAAGCGACGGCCCCGCCGCCAAAGCGAAGGCCGCGAGTCGCTCGGACTCGCGGCCTTCAGAGATGTTGATCACGCACTCAAACATGTGCGTGAGGTTAGTGAGGTCAGTCGACCTTCAGGGCGAGGGTTCCCCGGCGACGAGCCCGCTGCAGGCGACGACGCTCGCGCTCACTCTTGCCACCCCATACGCCGTGATCGACGTGGTTGTCGAGCGCGTACTCGAGGCACGCACTGGCGACGGGGCACTCGGCACAGATTCGCTGGGCCTTAATGACGCCGACACCGTCCTGGGGAAAGAAGGTAGCCGCGGGGTACTCCCGACACTTGCCATCAGCCATCCATTCGGTGCTCATATTGGAACCCTCCTTGTTGGGATTGGTCCAAGTGTATCGAGCCTTTTTGGGTAAATACCCCGAAATACTTGTGAGCTTGTTCACATGACCTGAAGGACTTCTTATGTAATTTCCGGGCCTGATTGCACAGAAAACGCGATGGAGTAGACTTGGTCTTCGCAGCTTTCAATGTGTGAAATAACTGTTGTGAAAATTCTCTTTCAAAGGAGTGGTTGTGAGCCAGATTCCGAGCCCTGAGGCCACCGAGGTCGTCGATCCCGTTGGCCACGTCCAGGTGATCTACCTCGGTCCGGTGGCCCCCCACTGGGAGTGCCGCATGGTGTTCGGTGACGAGGAGCAGATCCAGGCCTTTGTGGACCGCGTGGACGCTCGACTGCGCCTCCTGCCGCCGCACGACCCTCAGTTCCGTCGTAATCGCGAGCGGGTCAACCGCGACGCCGAACGCGAGAATCTGCTGGTGGAGTGGGTCCTCGGGTACGACGAGGAAATGTAGGGCTACGCCAACGGCGAGTTGGTGACGCGCTGGAACCACTCTTCGGGGGTCCAGAGCTCACTCGCCGAGGGCAGTCCGTCAACGCGGAGCAGGGCGGCGAACGCCTCGATCCCGTGGTTCTCGACAATCTCGTAGACGAACGCGTCCGCCTGAGTCTGGTGCTCGCCCTGATGGGAGATCCCGAAGAGCGCGGCGGCCGCGTCTTCGCCGCGCGCGTCGGAGAGGCGGTAGCGCAGATACGCCTCGCGCAAGGTGGTAGCGGGACCAACAATGCTCTCGGTCACCGTAAAACCAATTGTGTCGAGCACGCTGCGCAACGCGGCGGCCGCGGCATTGATGGCGTCAACGGCGGGCGTGTGTTCGGGTAGTTCCAAACCGTCCAGCAGTGACTCCGGATTCCCCATCAGTGACGCGAGATCGTCGGGATTCACCATGCTCTGGAGTCGAGACACGATGTCGCCCTGCACCGCCATGGCGTCGCGCACGGCGTCCAGAAGGATCGCGCGCAAGGCGTCCCCGGTGCCGGGTTGGGACAGGATCGTGGCCGCCGCCATTTCGCGCGCCACAGCGAAGATCGACGTGGTGTCGGGGTCGAGGGACCACTCCTGAGCGAACGTCGCGACATTGTTCACGACCAGAATCTGCGCCGATGAGGTGCGCGGCAACGGAAGCGCCGCCATCGACCAGGCGCGCTCCGAAAAGTGGCCGGCGATCGAGCCCAGCTGGAATCCTGTGAACAGGGGCCCCAACGTGGCGGCGAGTTGCCCCATGACATTGGCCCCCGACGGATCGAGCCCTTCAAGCGATGGCGGAGGGGCGTCGACCATGGGTTGGATCAAAGGACGCCACTGGTCCAATGCCGTCAACGTCAGGGTGCTACGCGTCGCGGCGTCGACGGTGTCACTACCGGTGACCGACAACAACGCGGCGACGTGGCGCGCGACCAACGGAGAGAACCGCTCGAGACGCTGCCGCTCGGAGGGATCCGGATTCGGGTCATTGTCCGCCTGACGCACGACGTTGAGAGCCAAGGTTTTCGCCGTGTCGAACCAGGCGTCGGGGCCCTGCTGGCCCAGCACCGAGAACAAGTCGCCGAAGAGACCGCCGAAGGGATTGTCTGTCATGACTACAACTTATGGCTGGCACGTAAGAAACGTGTGAGTGGACAGCGAGACGCCGTGCCGCAAAAGGCCGATGGTCACGCTCGCGTGGTCCCGCGCGGCGTAGAGGATGGACAGGAGAGTGTCGAGGCTGTCCACATAAGCCCCGTTGTAGGTAGTCACAATGTCGCCGGGATGCAGTCCCGCCGCGCGCGCCTGGGCGGTCACCGACGACACGAGCACGCCGCCGCCCTGGGCGTTGGTCCCGAGGATGCCCAGTTGGCCGTGGCACCCACCATTCGCCGTGACGGCTTGGGCGACGTCGGTGATGTACTGCGCGGAGTACCACTCATTGTTGGCGGACAGCACGGCGACGACGTCGCCCTCGTTATCGACCGCAATGGTGTCGGCGAAACCGTGGAGGTTGTTCGCACTGGGCGTCGCTTGATAACTCACCACGCCGTTGACGACTTCCTCGACCGGGTCGCCGAGCGTGGTGTCCGCCCATTCAATGGCCGGGCTGCGCCGGTGCTCGCCGAACACCGGCGAGAGCGCCAAGACGGCGGCCGAGGCGGGGAGGACATTGGTGGGCGCCGCAGGCAGGGTGGATCCCAGTCGCACGATGGAAAAACCGAGTGCCCGGTCGGTGGTGACGAGGGTCACCGGAAAGCGCAGGTCACTTTGTGACGATCCGGTCATCGACGACGCGGGCGCCAACGGATCGGTCGTGATCGCGAGGTTGCCGGGGGCAATGACGAGCGCGCTCGTCGTGGTGATGTGCCCCTCGTCGTCGGCCACGATCTCGATTGTCGACCGGGCCGCGTTCTGTGCGTAGGAGGGGATTTGTGAAATGGAGGTGGCGACGTTGGTTCCGAGGGCCGCCGTGGTGGGAGGTGCGGAGGAGTGCAGGATGAGCGCCACGGCGCCGGCCGCGAGGGCGCACACGCCGAGGGCCAGGGTCAGACGAGGATGACGCCGTCGCGGCCGCGAGGTGTCGTAGGTGGGAATGCGATCGAAATTCGGTAGTTCGCTCGGATGAATCCAGGAGCGACCTTCGGCGGCCGGCGGGCCCGAGGGTCGACGCGACCAGAACTTCCACCGGGATTTCGGGGCGGACGGCGAGGGATCTTCGGCGCCGTTCTCCACGGTGGTCAAGGCTAGAGGCGATTCGGACCCCGGGGTGTGTCGCCCTAGCATTGAGCACCGTGGCAACCGACGTAGCTCTCGACATCGGCACGTCGTACACCCGGCTCGCCACATTGGAACGCGGGATCCTCTTCGCCGAACCCACCGTCGTGGCCATCAACACCTCGAACGGCGATGTCGTCGAAGTCGGACACGAAGCCGCTGCGGCGGTGGTGCGAAGCCCGCAACACGTCGTGGCGTTCCGTCCGCTGGCAAAGGGCGCGACCGTGGATTTTGACGTCGCCGCTCGCCTCTTTCGCTCCTTCTTCGATCGCGCGGGGTTCTCGCGGGTCTCGCGTGTGCGAGTCGTCATGGGGGTCCCCGCGTTCACGACCGCCATCGAGCGTCGAGCCTTGCGTCAGGCCGCTCTGCAGGCGGGCGCCGTGGAGGCGTCGCTCGTCGAAGCACCCATGGCGGCAGCCATCGGGCTCGGACTACCGGTACACGATCCGGTGGCGTCGGCCGTGGTGACGTTGGGATCTGGAAGTTCCGAGGCCGCGGTGATTTCCTTGGGCGGCATCGTGACCGGGCGATCTCTTCGCAGCGGCGGCGCGGATTTCGATGCCGCCATCGCCACCATGTTGCGCCAGCGCTACAACGTGGTCGTCGCTCCCTACGTGGTCGAGTCGCTCAAGAAGGATTTGGCGTCGGCCCTGCGAAGCACCGCGGGCGAGTTGCAGGTAATTCCCGCCCGCACGGTCGATCGAGGTGTGCCGGTGTCGGTCGAGACAACGGCCAACGAAGTGAACACGGCCGTCGCCGATCTCGTGGGCGCCACCGTCAAGATGGTCCAGGACGCGCTCAGTGACGCGCCGCCGGACTTGGCCCAGGACGTCTTGACGCAGGGCCTCACGTTGGTGGGAGGCCACGCGCGACTGCGTGATTTGCCCGAGTTGCTCTCGAGGGAAACCGGCGTCGACGTGCACCTCGCCGCGGAACCGGAACTCGTCGTCATTAGGGGATTGGTGCGGTGCTTGAGTGAGATGTCTTCGCTGCACGCGCTCTTCCGCGACGCCGATCGTTAATCGTCCCGGTCGAGTTGATCAATCGCGGCGCGCACCTGCCAGTCGCGATCCTCACGGGCCGCGTCGAGTGCGGCGTCGATCTCGGGGCCCTCGAAATTGGTGAGGGCGACAACGGCACGTCGTCGCACGGGTGGTTTGTCGTTCAACGCCGCTATCACCGTCTCCGCACTGCGGGGATCGCCAATGGCCCCGAGTGCCGCCACGGCGCTTTCCCGGCATCGGGCGTCATCGTGCGAGGTCGCCACGGCGATCAGTTGGTCGACGGCGCTCGCGGACTCCCACTCGCCGAGGGCGAACGCCGCCGCGTCCACCACCAGGGGGTCTTCGTCGCCGAGCAGGGTGAGGAGGCGTTCGTCGCCACGAAGAACGTCACGATGACGAGCGAGCAGGAGGGCAACCTCTCGCCGGACCTGCGCGCTGGCGTCGCTCGTCGCCCGTTCCCAGTCCGGTGCGTACAGCCAGTCGTGCGCCGCCCCCGCGCGCAAGGCCAGGACGCGCACGTGATCGTGAGGTGACGCCAGAGCGGAGACGACGACGTCGTGCGCGCTGTCGCTCGCGACGTGACGCGCGTGGAGGAGATCGCGCCGAAGGGCCTCGGGTATCGTGGGCTCATCTCGGTCCATTCTCCCATCTCACCAGTTTCACGTCGCACTCGTGCGTTCATGGGCATCGCCGTCAGCCTCGTGATCATCGTCGTGGTCGGCATCCTTCCCCACTGGCAGATCAATGAGTTCGCGATTACGCCCGGATCCGCTCAACCCGTCGCGCCCCTCGTCACCATCCACGGATTAGAGAAGGACGCGCACCACGAGAAGATCATGCTCACCGACGTGTACCTGTCGCAGTTGACGGCGTGGAGTTACATCTGGGCGCATTTTCAATCGCACACCCAAATCATTTCGGGCAACGACTTGACCGTCCCCGGCGTGCCGACGAGTCAATTGGTGGCGCAAGGGTACGTCGACATGGAGAACTCGAAGGAGGACGCCAAGGTCGCCGCACTGCGATCGTTGGGCTGGACCATTCCCCAGCACGACGTGGGCGCCACGGTCTACGCGGTCCAAGTGCCCTCGCCCGCCGCGACGGCCGGCATTTCGGTCGGTGACCGCATTGTGGCTGTTGCGGGAGCTCCCGTCACGTCGTCGTGCGACGTCTTCGCCGCGATGAAGCACCATCCCGTGGGAACCACGGTGTCTCTCACGTTGGAAAAAGCGAAGATCTCGCCATCGGGTGACATCACCTACGCCGCCGCGAAGCCGGTGGCGGTCACGACGGTGGCGCCGGCGTCGAGCGATGCCGTCACCGGGTGCCCGGGCGTGTCCGGGCCGCCCACGTCGGTGGTTGGCGTGGGTCTCGAGGATGCGGTCTCCTTTACAACGCCGGGAGATATCTCCATTTCGACCCCCGACATTGGCGGTCCCTCCGCGGGCCTCGCGATGACGCTCACGCTGATTGATCAGTTGAGCGCCGGCGGCCTCACTGGTGGTCGCGTTATTGCCGCGACGGGCACTATTTCTCCGGACGGCACCGTTGGTGACGTGGGTGGTGTGGCCGAGAAGACGATCGCCGTCGAGAATGCCGGCGCCACGGTGTTTATCGTGCCGGCCGTTGAAGTGTCGACCGCGCGTGCGGCCGCGAAGCCGTCGCTGCACGTCGAGGGTGTCACGACGCTGGCTCAAGCGCTGAAGGATCTTCGTGACCTGGGAGGTTCTGAACCAATTCCGCTCACGAAGCCGTATCCGCTTTAGTCCACGTCCTAGTCTTTATCCGATGGACGAACGCCGAAATATCTCGACTACCCGACACTCGTCGCAAGAGATCGCCCGCACTAATTTCGGCACCGTTCGCAAGGGCTATGACCCGAGCGAGGTTCGTTCGTATCTCGAGGGCGTCGCGCGCGAAATGCACCTTTTCGAGACGCGGGTTCAGGAACTCCAGCAGCAACTCGCAGAAGCCCAGCGTCGCGCCGCGAACCCGGTGCTCGACGAGGCCACGCTGGCCGCGGCCCTCGGGGCGCAGAGCGCCGCCATCCTCCGTTCCGCCCACGAAGAGGCGGGACGCGTCACGGCTGAAGCCCAGGAGCGGGCCACGGCCATTTTCGCCCAAGCCCAAGAACGAGCTGCCGCCTTCGTCGTAGAGGCCCAAGAACGAGCCGCCGCAA
This sequence comes from uncultured Actinomycetes bacterium, assembly GCA_903873775.1. Lineage (GTDB taxonomy): Bacteria > Actinomycetota > Acidimicrobiia > Acidimicrobiales > RAAP-2 > RAAP-2. The sequence continues at coordinate 17,953 of CAIQPR010000022.1, read as the reverse complement.
TCGTGTCGGACGCCGAAGCCACCGCGACGCACCTGGACGGCGAAGCGCGCGCCGCGGCCCAGCGTCTCGTGGAGTCGGCCAAGGTCAACGGTGAAGCTCTCGTGGAGCGCGCTCGTGAACAAGGTCGCGCCATCGTGTCCCAGTCGCAAGAAGCCCGCAAGGCCGTCCTGAACGATCTGGCCGTGAAGCGCAAGTCATTGATGCTGCAGATCGAACAGATGCGCGCCGCGCGAGATTCATTGCACGTGTCGATCACGAGCGTTCGTGAGTCCGTCGAAGGAGTGCTCAGCGGCCTGATGAGCTCCGACGAGGGGGCCCGTGCCGCCGCGATTGAGGCGCTGCGCCACCGAGCGCCCGAACCTGATCCGAGTGAAGAGGAGATTCTCGCGAACGTGCCGCTGCGCGAGGTGCCGCCCGTCGAACCCGTGGTGCTCGAAGCCCCCGACCTGACCGCTGTCGTTCCCATCGTGGGGGACGCCACCGACACTCGTCGGCCCCGTGGCACCGCAGAGAACGTGCCATCGACCGAGGACGCACGCCCCGAAGGGGACCCCGACGTCGTCGAAGAGATCTTCGCCCGATTGCGCAAGGCCACCTTGGAAGAACGAGGAGCAGCCGCGCCGGCGCCGAAGCGCGCACCCGCAGCGCCCGCAATGCCGTCGACACCCGCCGAGGAACTCTTCGCTCGCCGCGACGCGGCCCTCGACACGTCGCTCGCGCTCCTGACGCGCAAAGTAAAGCGTGCGCTCCAGGACGACCAAAACGTGATGCTCGAGAAGTTGCGCCACGTCTCTGGCGTGATATCTGACGAGATGGAAGATGAATTCGCGCAACGTCGCCGCTACGCGGACGCCGCCCACGACGTCCTGCGCGACGCCGCTCTCGCGGGAGTGCAGTTCGTCGCCGAAGAGACGGGGTCGCCCGCGTCGATGACCGACTTCGCCCCCATTGACGAATGCGCGGCCGACCTCGCGGTCACGATCGTCCTCGCCCTGCGAAAGCGAATTCAGGCGGACGGTAATGGAGAAGGCGTCGACCGCGCGAACGCCGCCTACAAGGAGTGGCGCGGTGCTCGCGTTGAACGGTTGTGCACCGACGTTGCGCGCCGGGCCTTCCACGCGGGTGTCGTGGCGGCGCAAGCCGGCCGGGCCATTCGCTTTCTGGCCACGCCGGGAGATGCGCCGTGCGACGCGTGCGCGCTCGACGCGTCGGCCGGGGAACGACCGGCAGGAACCAGTTTTCCGAGTGGGCAGCCGTATCCTCCGCTGCACGCGGGATGCGCCTGCACCATCGTTCCTGCCTGAACAGGCGGACCTAGGCTGCGTTCATGCGCAGTCCCACCGATCCCAACGTTCAACGACCGGCGTCACCCCGTCGCCGCTTCTTCCTCGCGGCATTTCTCGCCGTCGTGATCGTTGCGGTGCTGTCACTGCGGAGTCTGGCCACTCTCTGGACTGACCAATTGTGGTTCGGGTCACTGCACATCTCCAACGTGTTTTCGACGTTGCTGGAAGTCAAGGTGGGATTAGCCGCGGCCTTCGGAGCCGCGTTCTTTGTGGTTCTGTGGATCAACTTGTTCTTGACCGACCGTCTCGGCGCGCGCGACCTCAGTTTTGAACCCGAAGACGAGATCGTTCGTCGCTTTCAGGACGTCGTGCGCCCCTACGCCGGTCGGATCTACGCGGCGCTGGCTCTCGTCTTTGGCGCCGTCGCGGGCATCGCCGCCACGAGCCAGTGGCAGAACTATCTCCTCTTTGCCAATGCACGGTCCTTCCACCAGAAAGACCTGTTGTTTCACAAGGACCTCGGTTTCTACATCTTCACGTTGCCCTTCTTGTCCTTCATCGTGAACTGGTGCCTCGCGGCCCTGGTGGCGATTCTCGTCATCTCGGCCGTCTTCCACTACTTGAACGGAGGAATTCGCGCAACGCGAGAGTCCTCGCGCGTAACACCCGCGGTGAAGGTCCACCTCAGCATCATCCTGGCGGGACTGGCCATCCTGAAAGCGGTCGGCTACGTCATTGCCAAGTGGGACTTGGTGACCTCACAGAATGGCTACGTCGAGGGCGCCGGGTACGCCGACGTCCACGCACGCATTCCGGCGTTGACCATCCTGTGCTTCCTCTCCCTCGCCGCGGCGGTCATCTTGTTGTTCAACATTCGGATGCGTGGATGGTCCCTACCGGCGATTGCTGTGGGTCTGTGGGCGTTCGTGGCGATTGCCATTGGCGTCATCTACCCGGCCGCACTGCAGACCTTCAAGGTGACGCCCGCCCAGAGCACGGAGGAGTTGCCCTACGTCCAGCGCAATATTGAAGCCACTCGACAGGCGTACGGTCTGGACGCGGTGAGTACGCACAACTACACCGCGGTCACGTCGATCACTCCCGCGCTCGTGCACGAGTCCGAGCCCACGCTTAAGAACATCCGCCTCTGGGACCCGAATCCGTCCATCGCGCTCGAAACGGTGAACCGACGTCAATCGATCCGCCCGTACTACCAATTCTCGTCGTTGGCGGTCGACCGGTACTTGGTCAACGGCGTGGAAACGCCGGTCTTGATTGGTGCGCGCATCACGAATCCTGAGGGCATCTCGACACCGTCGTGGGTCAAGAATCACCTCGAGTACACCCACGGCAGCGGTGCGGTGGTTCTTCCCGCGAACGAGAGCGATCCTTCGACCGGCAATCCCATCTTTGCCGTCGGCAATGTTCCGCCCACTTCCAGCGACGGCCTGCCCGCGTTGACGCAGCCGAATATTTACTTTGGCCCGGGCATGACGGGCTGGGTGGTCGCCGACACCAAGCAGAAGGAGCTTGACTACCAAGTCAACTCTGGCGCCAACGCCGGCAATCCTGTCGAGTCGCACTACGAAGGTGTCGGTGGCGTGCAGAGCGGTAGCTTGCTGCGCCGCGCCGCGTTCGCACTGCGCTTTGGCGATCTGAACATGTTCATCTCGGATCAGATCACGTCGAAGAGCCGCGTCATGTGGGTTCGTGATCCTTCGGCCATGGCCGCGAAGGCCGCTCCGTTCCTGTCGTGGGACGCGCACCCGTACGCGGTCATCGCCGACGGGCACGTGCAGTACGTGCTGAACGGCTACACCACCACTGACAACTACCCGTATTCCCAGGACGCCTCCACGGCCACGGTGCCCGCGGACACCGGACTGCCCGGGGCGTACAACTACGTTCGCAATTCGGTGATCTGTGTCGTTGACGCCTACAACGGCTCCGCCTCGTTCTACGCGTCGGACCCCTCCGATCCGATCCTCCAGGCGTACCGAGCGGCGTTCCCGAGCATGTTCAAGCCGATGAGTGACATGCCGAGCGCCGTGCGCACGCACTTGCGCTACCCCCAGGATCTGTTCTCGATCCAGGCCGCCATGCTCGGCCGCTACCACATCACCACGCCATCGTCCTTCTACAACGCCGCGGACAGCTGGGAGATTTCACCGACCGCGGGCGCCGGTTCGCCCAACCAGAGCCTCGCGTACACGACAGTCACCAACAGCCAAGGTGAAGTCGTGAGTCAGGGTCTGTCGCCCATGGACCCTGAGTATCAAGTGATGGCGCTGCCGGGTCAGACCAACCAACAGTTACTGCTGTCGGCGGCCTTCGTTCCGGCGGGAAATTCGTCGACGGTGCAGGGACTCAGCGCCTTCATTATCGCTTCATCAGACCCGAGCGACTACGGACGCTTGAACGTCTACATCACCCCGCGAGGCACGTCGGTCATCGGACCCGCCCAGGCGGACTCGGAGATTCAACAGAATCAGCTCGTGAGTTCGACCATCACGCCGCTCGACCAACATGGTTCACACGTCATTCTCGGGAATAACTTGATGATCCCGTTGAAGAATTCGATTCTCTACGTGCGACCGCTGTACGTGACGAGCACGAACAATCCGCTGCCGCAGCTGAAGTACGTCATCACCGTCTTCAATCAGAACGTGGGCATTGAACCCACGCTGGCGGCCGCGCTCAAGGACGCACTGGGTTCCACGGTCAGTGGTGGGGGTGGCACGACACCGACGCCGCCGAGTCACGGGACAGCGGCGAGTTACTTGGCGCAGGCAGTTGCCGCGTATAACAACGCGCAGGCGGCTCTCAAGGCAGGCAACCTCGGCCAGTACCAAGCGGACGTGACCCTCATGAACGAATACTTGAAGCAGGCTCAGTCGGCGCTGGCGTCCAACAAGAACGTGGGCTGACCGACCAACACCGTCGCGATCCCTCGCACGAGGTCAATCCACTTCTTGAAGTCCACGGTGGGCGCGTCGTTGACTTCATCGAGCACCCAGCCAAAGTCGAGGGCGCGCATGCACAAAGCGGCGGCCGCCGAGTCGATCTGGTGACTCACGAGACCCTTGCGCTTCAATGTTTCGATCACGGCGATGTTGCCCACCTGGGCCGCTTCCGCGAAGCGGGCGTACTCTTGGCGCACCGCGGGCCGTGATTGCGCGGCGCCCAGAAGACGCGCGCGCAGTCCCCGGTCCCCGCGCCGCGAAGGGTCGTGCGCGATGCGCGCGTAGGAGACCATCAGTTCAATCACGTCATCGGCACTTTCCGCGGCTTCGGATGTCGCGACAGCGAACGAGCGGAGAACGTGGGTTTCTTCAATCACGATCTGCACCAGCGCCGCGTCAATCAGTCCTTCACGAGAACCGAAGTAGTGATACAAGACACTCGTCGCACAGCCCGCCGCCTTGGCCACGGCCGTCACACGGAACGATGATTCGTCACGTTCACGAATCTCATTGACGGCGGCCTGCAGAATAGTGTCACGAGTGGCCACGTGACGAGTGTAGACATCTCATTTGCTACGCACCGAAGAAAATCTCTTGTCGCGTAGACCACGGAGAACCTTGCTTCAAATTGCGAGTGTTGGACGGATCGCACGGACGCACGATCGACGTGACGACCGTCGTCTTGATAAGCAATCTCGCGAGCGAGTAGACTTCATAAGCCGACGCGGGGTGGAGCAGTCTGGTAGCTCGTCGGGCTCATAACCCGAAGGTCGCAGGTTCAAATCCTGCCCCCGCCACCATCGAAAGTGCAGAAGGGCCGGACCGAGAGGTCCGGCCCTTCTGCTGCTCCCGCATCGATCCCATGGGATTCGTGCGTGGTTCAAAGTGTGCGATTCAGCGAGGCGTCTGACAGCTTGGGGAGTCGCTCGGCAACGACCCCGCCAACGGGAGGCTCCCGAAGCCCTCGAAGACGTGCGGTGGCTCACGGGCCGCCGACGTTGCCCTTTGTCACCCCGCGGATCAGCAGGCCCCGGCTGGGCCGTCGGTGTCGGGGCGATGGTCGGCCAACCCTCCGATGCGGTCATCGATATCCGGTCCGAACTCGCTCCGTCAATGGCGCATTTCCCGAGCGCCATCGTGGTCATCTTGACGTCCTTCAGCAGCGCAGTGTGGGAGACGGACTTCAAGGTCGATGTCCACGACGCTTGGATGCACGGCATCCTCCCCACCGTCGAATCCATCGACGCCTCGGTCAAGAACCGTGCGTCGCTCCTCGTTATCGCCTCTTCTGGATCGCACACGTCGGCCGGACTCCCGCGCTCCGGTGGCCGAGTGCATCGAGGCCGGGTCGGGCGGACAGCGTCGGCGGCGGACCAGTCACTCTTGACCGGAAACTACTAAGCGTGCATAATAGTTACATGAAGACACTCGCCTCGTGCACCGCACACTCGACCGCACCGCCCGCTTCGTTCTTTGCCAAGTGGGTCGACCACGCCTCGTGGAACGAGTGGAGTCCAGACTGCGAGTGGGTCCGTGTCGACGGCGACGTGGTCCAGGGCGCCCACGGGGTGCTGAAGCCGACATCCGGTCCGAAGGTGAAGTTCGAGATCACGACCCTCCGGCCGGACCGGGAGTACACCGATACCTCGTCGCTGCCGGGTGCCTCCCTCGTCTTCCGGCACCTGGCCACGGAGCGGGACGGCGGCACGGACCTGGCCGTCTCCGTGACCATGTCCGGTCCGTTGACGTTCTTCTGGTCCCGGATCATGGGCCGAGGATTCGCCGAGTCCGCACCGGCCGACCTGGCCCGGCTTGTGGACATCGTGGAACGCTCCTCGGTGTGAGTACGCCCAGGCTCGCGACCGCCTTCGGTGATGAGGGCGAGAGTCCCGGGCTGGCCTTGTGGCGGGCGACCAATGCCTGGCAGGCGAAACAGCGAGCGTGTCTCAAACCCTTCGGCCTTACCCATGTCCAATTCGTCCTGCTGGCGTCGCTGGTCTGGCTGCGTGCCGACGGACCCGTCACCCAGCACGATCTCGCCGAGCACGCCCAGACCGACCCGATGATGACGAGCCAGGTCCTACGGGTCATGGAGGAGAGGTCGTGGATCGTCCGTGACCCCCACCCGACCGATCGGCGCGCCCGGTCGTTGCGAGCCACGGCGGAGGGCGCAGCCCTCGCCAATCGGGCGGTCAAGGCGGTCGAGGCGGTCGACCGTTCGTTCTTCTCGGTACTGAACGACGGAGGCCGACAACTGGCGGAAGACCTTAACGCGCTGCTTACGGCTCCGGCCTCCGGCCTCCGGCCTGCATAGGAGACTCCATCAGCCCCGCGAACTCGCGCACTGCCCCCGTCACTGAGAGTCTCGTGTCTGTACCAACGAAACACGTCGACAACGTCCAGATCCTGTCATCAGATCGGGACGTTGTGCATTGTGGTCACCGAACCGGTCACTGCGCGATACACCTCAACGTGCTCGCGGTTGTTTTTTTCTTCGTTGCTCAACTTTCGATGGCTGGCACTGTCTGCGACACCAACCCCTAACGTGTCGGGGTTATGTCAACACCACTCGCAGTAGACGAACAGTCCCGCCTTCGCCGGTGGAACATCGGGGCCGGGCTTCTTCATCTCACGTCCCTCGTGCTGATCGTGATCCTGGCCAACGGGTACCGCCTTCCCGTGACCACGGTCTACCCCACGGGGGCTCCGGGAACGACCTACTCCGACTCGATCCACCTGTTCTCCATCCCTGTCGCCGGGGTCATCATCGCGTTCCTCGGGCTGTCGGCGTTCTTCCACTTTCTCATTGCGTCAGGCCAGGTCTTTCCGAAGTATCTCGAGGGTCTTTCGCATCAGAAAAATGCGTATCGCTGGGTGGAGTACTCGCTCAGCTCGACATTGATGATTCTGGTGATCGCTCAACTCAACGGCATCACGAACGCGGCCGCACTCCTCGCCATCTGCACCGCGAACGTCGCCATGATTCTGTTCGGCTGGCTGCAGGAGGAGTTCACGACGCCGGGTGATGGACGTTGGCTCCCGTTCATGTTCGGGTGCATTGTCGGGGCCGTCCCCTGGGTGATCTTTGCCATTCAATTGTGGGGTCCGAAGGCGCCACCCGCGAGTTCTCCGCCGGGGTTTGTGTACGGCATCGTCGTGTCACTGTTCGTGCTGTTCAACTGCTTTGCGGTCGTCCAACTTCTTCAGTACCGCGCGAAGGGGAAGTGGGCCGACTACCTGCGCGGTGAGCGGGCGTACATCATCTTGAGTTTCGTTGCGAAGTCGCTTCTGGCGTGGCAGATCTTCGCCGGCACACTGGCGAAGTAGGGACTCGGTCTCACGACCTTCGAGCAGCGAAAGCTAGAGACGACAAGCGGGCGTGGAGCCCGGGAGTCGGTAGCGGTAGCGAGCCACGAGACGGTACCCGGGTTTGGCGAGCCAGCGAAGCGGCGGCACGTCTATCACGCGACCTACGAATCGCGGCCAACCGGGTGATAGTTGCAGTGCTGCGGCCACCGCGCGCTCTCCGCCGCGCACGCCACGATCGTCCACCCACCACGCCTTCGACATCACGTCGTCTCGCGTCAATCCCCAGGCGTCTAACTGGTCACCGAGTCGCTGCCAGGGAGCAATCTCCGCAGAATCGTTCGGCCACTTCGACTCGATCCACGTGGCCGCTGTCGTGCAGAAGCCACAATCGCCATCAAAGATGAGCACCGGGCGCGTAGGCACACCTCAACGCTACCGGCGTACGAGCCGTCTTGAACTGCCCAGTACCCGCTTGGCGCGTGGGGCGGCCCCACGGTTAGCGTGGCGGTATGGAATTTGGTGTGGACACAGACACCGAAGAGATTGAGGGCGACTCGTCGTCGGTGGGATTTATCGTCGCCCTGGTGATTCTCGTGGGCCTCGTCGTGTTCGGACTTCGTCGGCGCGCGCGGCACACCGCCTGAGAACAGGCGTCGTTCTAGTCGACCCAGCCCTGGTCGCGACCGATTTGCTCGATGTCGCCCACACGAAGTCCGGATCGCTGTTGCAGTGTGCGAATGAATCCACCGGCTTCGTAGAGGGACTCGTGCGTGCCGGTGTCGAGCCACATCGTGGAGCGCGGCAGGATGTCGACGCGCAGTTGACCCCGCTCGAGATACTCGTTGTTCAGCGACGTGATCTCTAATTCGCCGCGGGCACTCGGTGTGAGGCCCCGGGCGAGTTCGGACGCGTTCTCGTCGTAGAAGTAAATGCCGGGAACTGCGAAATTTGATTTCGGCTCGGCCGGCTTTTCCTCAATGGAGAGCACCCGGCCGTCCTCGGCGAATTCCACGACGCCGTAGGCGGTGGGATCGCTGACTTGGTAGGCAAAAATGAGGGCACCCTCGATGTCGTGGTGCTTCGCGAGTTGCGTGCCGAGACCCGGACCGTAGAAGAGGTTGTCGCCCAGAATCAGCACGCACTTCTCGCCATTGAGGAATTCCTCGCCCAAAATGAGGGCCTGCGCCAGGCCATTGGGTTGGTCCTGCACGCAGTAGGTCACGTCGATGCCTGCGTGTCGCCCATCGCCCAACAAGCGCTGGAAGCTGGCCTGGTCGTGCGGGGTGGTGATGATGAGGACTTCTCGAATGCCGGCCAGCATCAGCGTCGACAAGGGGTAATAGATCATTGGCTTGTCGTAGACGGGCAACAGTTGCTTCGATACTGCCCGCGTGATGGGGTAGAGCCGCGTACCGGAGCCCCCAGCCAGGATGATTCCCTTCACGGGCCAAGTGTAGTCTTGACGTGGTCATTCTCGATTTTCCCGAGCGATTGGACACCCCTTGCGCATTCTGATTACCGGCGTCGCCGGATTCATCGGCTCCCGATTTTCCGAAGTCGTTCTCGAGAACGCCGAGCGCCTCGGCTACAGCGAACTCGTTCTCCTCGACGCGCTCACCTATTCGGGTCGCATGGAAAATCTCGCCGGCGTGATCGACGACCCCCGGGTGCGATTTGTGCACGGATCGATTAATGACGGCGCCTTGACCGACGAACTCCTCCAGGGTGTGCACGCGGTCGTGCACCTCGCCGCAGAAAGTCACGTGGACCGATCCATCGCGGGCGCGGCACCCTTCTTTGTCACCAATGTTCTTGGTACTCAGCAACTTCTCGAATCGGCCCGGCGTGGCGGAGTCGCAAAATTCGTGCACGTCTCCACCGACGAGGTGTACGGCTCCATCGCGGAGGGCTCGTGGAAGGAAGATCACATTCTCGAGCCCAACTCTCCGTATTCCGCGTCGAAGGCGGGCAGCGATCTCGCCGCTTTGGCGTACCACTCGACTTTCGGTCTGGACGTCTCGGTGACGCGATGCTCGAACAACTACGGGCCGCGCCAGTACCCCGAGAAGGTCATTCCGTTGTTCGTCTCCAATCTCGTCGATGGTCACAAGGTGCCGCTGTACGGTGACGGACTCAACGTGCGCGACTGGTTGCACGTCGATGATCACTGCCAGGGCATCTTGAAGGTTCTCGAGGGCGGCCGCGCGGGGGAGATCTACAACATCGGGGGCGGGACCGAGCTCACCAATCGTGAGCTCACCTCACGCATCCTCGCTCTGATGGGCGTGGGCGACGAGGTCATTGAACCGGTGGCTGATCGTCTCGGACACGACCGTCGTTACTCGGTCGATTGCACGAAGATTCGTGAAGAGTTGGGATACGCCCCGCAGGTGCCGTTCGAAGAGGGACTCGCCGCGACGGTCCAGTGGTACCGGGACAACGAGTCGTGGTGGCGTCCGCTGAAGGGAGCGACGTCGTGAACGTGACGCCGCTCGCCATCGCGGGGTGCTTTCGCGCCGAGAGCCCGGTATGGGGCGATGATCGAGGCTTCTTTCGTGAATGGTTCAAGGCACCGGACTTAAGTGCGGCGGGCGTGACATTTCACGCACAGCAGGCCAATCTCTCGTTTTCGGCGCGCAACGTTGTGCGAGGCCTTCACTATTCGCTCGCCGACGAGGGACAGGCGAAGACAGTGACGTGCGTGGGTGGCACGCTCGTCGATGTGCTGGTCGATATTCGCGAGGGTTCGCCCACCTTCGGCGTCGTCGAACTCGTGGAACTCGTTGCGGAACAGGGAACCACGGTGTACTTGGCCTCGGGCGTTGCTCATGGATTCTGCGTGACGAGCGAGACCGCATCGCTCGCGTATCTCTTGTCCTCTCCCTACAACCCGGAGAAGGAACTGGAAATCAATCCTTTTGATGCGGAGATCGCGATTCCGTGGCCGCTCACTGGGGAGGCTCTGGTGTCGCCGAAAGACGCAGCGGCTCCCACGCTGGCGACGCGCCGCGACGCGGGCGAACTCCCTGTCTTTCAGCCGTCATCGTCGCTCTGACGCCAAAAGTTCCGCAAAGGCGCTGGTAGTTTGAGGGTCATGCCTCGACTGATGTCACCACTGAGCGCGAGGTGAGCCGCCCCCGGTCGATTGGCCTTCTCGTTGGGGGACTGATGTTCCTCGCGGTCGCGTGTTGGTCCTTCGCGTCCCCCCTGTTCGTCGCTCCGGACGAACCCGCGCACACGATTTATGCGGCCGCTCTCGTCCACGGGCACGTGGGAATGGCGAGCAATGGACCGAACAAAGCCGAAGTCGCGGTCACGGTGCCCGCGTGGGTGAGCGCGGCGTACACCTATTCCGTCTGTGTGCATTTCAAGATCGAGGTGCCGGCTACCTGCCTCACCTCGCTCACAAACGCGAGCAACGAGGTGGCCCAATCGACGTACGTCGGGCGGTACCCTCCGCTCTATTACGCCCTCGTTGGCTGGCCCTCGTTGTTCTTCCACGGTTCCGGTGCGGCGTACGCCATGCGGCTCATGAGTGGGCTGTTGACATCCGTCATGATCGGACTCACGGGATTTGCGATCGCGGCGTGGTCGAAGCGGCGTGCCATCGTGACGGGTGTTGCGGTGGCACTCACGCCCTTGGTGTTCTTCCTCGGCAGCTCGGTGAGTCCGAGCGGTTTCGAGATTTCGAGCGCAATATGTCTCTGGACGCTCTTCACTATCTGGGTCGTTGAGTACGCCGATGACGTGCCCTCGGGACTCCTCTGGACGCTGTCCGGCGTCGCGTCAACGTTTGTGTTGATTCGAGGATTGTCGTCGTTCTACTTCGCCATCATCGCGGTCCTTTGTGTGGCGATCCTCACGCGCCAGCAGATCGCCGTTCTGTTGCGCCGCACCGCAGTGCGCGTGAGTGCGGCACTCGTGGCCTCCGCAGGTCTGCTCGCTGTGGGCTGGGTGATTGCGCACCAATCTCTCGATCTTTCACCCGCGGGCGTCCCGGTCTCCCCGAGCGCCAGCTTCCAAAGCATTTTGTGGCTGTCGGCCAAGAGAATTCCGAAGTGGAACGAGCAGACAATCGGCGTGTTCGGGTGGCTCGACACCTATCTACCTAAGTGGTTCTACCTGTTGTGGTACATCCTCGTGATCGTCCTGTTTCTTATTGCGATGTTGACCGCCACCATGCGTCAGCGACTCGTTCTTGCCGCCACAACGATCATCTCCTTCGCCCTTCCCGTGGTCCTCGTGGCGAAGCAGGCCCACAAATTGGGTCTCGTTGGTCAGGGCCGCGACCACATGCCCCTGACGGTGGGTATCGCCATACTCTCGGGAGCGCTCGCCGCCGAGTGGATTGGCGCACACGCGCGACGTCGAGATATGGCGGCACTGTTCCTGCTGGCAGTGGCGCTTCTGGACGGCTTCGCGTTCTCGTTCAATTTGAAGCGATATGTCGTTGGTGAGGCGGGACGCACTCTCTACTTCCTACATCCGAAGTGGTATCCGCCCGTGGCCCCCGTGCTGCTCCTGGGTCTCGAGGCAGTGAGCGTGGTTGGTCTGTTGGTACTCGGTGTTGTGGCGGTGCGCCGTTCGACGCCTGCCGGCACCGCAGTCACACCCTGACGTTGCCCGGCCGGTGTGAAGTGATGGTTGGGTAACCTAGAGCCGCTCGGCGTCGTCGCGCAGCTCCGTGGGGTGATCGAAAGGAATCAACATCGTGTCGCAGTCGCCCGACGAGAAGAGTCACACGGCGGGTTCGCCTCGAATTCCCGTCGAGCACGTCCGTCGCGACGAAGTGGCCGTTTTGCGTGACGCCACACGCGTCTTCGAACTCACCGCGTCCGCCAATGAAGCGCTCGCCCAGGAATACCGTCAGATGACGCGAAGTCGCGTCTATCCGCTGGTGGTCGTAGTGATGAAGACGGCCAACGGGATCGAGGTGATTCTGCGCGCCCTGCTGAAGAAGCGGCCTCTGAGCGTGGCCTCGGCGCCGGAACCCGATCACATCGAAACCTGGGAAGACGCCTTTGCGGTTCCCGAGACGGGCGCGACGGCCGGTGAATCCAGCGCACCCGTTCCCACAGTGCCCGATCAGCCGACGACGCCACCCAAGGCCACGAAAATTGGGTATCTGCTTTTGCTGGTGCGGAAATTCTTGTCGCAACTCAGCTACGCGTTGCGGGTTCTTTTTCGCGGATACGCCAAGGCCGGACACCACGAAAGGGCCTCTCTGACGCCCTACGAGCACTGGGTGCAACGCTTCATGACCTTCGGACCGGATGCTGACGCACTGCTGCGCCGACGACTGACGCTGATGACCTACCAGCCCACGTTGTCCATTGTGATGGCAACGTACAACACCGACCACTCGTTCTTGGTCGAGGCGATCGAGTCCGTGCGGGCGCAGGTCTACGGAAATTTCGAACTTCTCATTGCCGATGATTGTTCTCCCGACGCGGGCGTTCGCGACATCGTTCGTGACTACGCCGCGCGGGATCCGCGCATCCGACTTTTCGAACGATCGGAGAATGGAGGAATTTCTCGCGCGACCAACACCGCACTCGCCGAAGCGCGTGGGGAGTGGGTGGTCTTCATGGACCACGACGACACGTTGGTGCCGCACGCCTTGTTCCATGTGGTGCTGGCGCTCAATGACACGCCACACGCGAATCTTCTGTACTCCGACGAAGACAAGATCGACGAATCAAATACGCCGTTCATGCCGTATTTCAAGCCGGACTTCGATCCGCTCCTGTTGCTCGGACAAAACTACGTCTGCCACCTCACGACCGTCCGGCGTTCGCTGGTCGAACAGGTCGGACGTCTGCGTCCCGAGTTTGACGGTTCGCAGGACTGGGACCTCGTGCTGCGGGTCTCGGAAGTGGTCGACCGCTCCACCATCGTTCACATTCCCCACGTGCTGTATCACTGGAGGAGCCACCGAGACTCCACGTCGCAGTCCTCCGCTGCCAAGCCGTGGGCGCTAGCCGCGGGGCGTCGGGCCGTCGCGGACGCCCTCGAGCGCCGCGGCGTGAAGGCCAGCGTGAATGAAGTTGGTGGGACGGGTTTTGCGCTGGTCGCCTTCGACCTTCCCGAGACGCCGCCGCTCGTGTCCATCATGATTCCGACGCGAGACGGCATCTACTTGGCCACCGCCGTGACGTCGGTGCTCGAGATGACCACATATCCGCATTTTGAAGTTGTGGTCATCGATAACGGATCAGTGAAGCCCGACACCGCCGCCTTCCTGGCGAGTCTCGACGACCGCGTTCGCGTGGTGCGTGACGACAGCCCATTCAACTACTCGGCGCTGCACAATCGCGCCGTGCCGAGCTGTCGAGGTGACGTCCTCGTGTTGCTAAATGACGACACCGAGATCATCGACGGCGAGTGGCTTTCGGCCCTCGTGGGTCTTCTTCTGCAGCCCGGCGTCGGCGCGGTGGGGGCCAAATTGCTCTACCCCGACCGTCGCGTGCAACACGCGGGTGTGATCCTGGGTCCCTACGGACTCGCCGGTCACGTGAATCGCTTAATGCCGAGTAACGACTTCGGGTACTTCGGTCGTGCCGCTCTGCCGTGCGAGTACCAGGCCGTCACAGCCGCGTGTGTGGCGGTGCGGCGTTCGGTCTGGGACGAAGTGGGCGGGCTCGACGAAACGTTCGCGGTCGCGTTCAATGACATCGACTTCTGCCTGCGCGTTCGCGCCGCCGGACACCAAGTGGCCTACACGCCGCTCGCGCAGCTCATCCACTACGAGTCAGTGTCCCGTGGCGTGGACCACATCGGGCCGAAGTTTGAACGGTTCACTCGCGAGATTGCCATGATGCGTGATCGGTGGGGACTCGAGATTTTTCGAGACCCGTACTACAACCCGAATCTGGCGTTCGGCCACGCGATGTTTACCGAAGCCTTCCCACCTCGCGTCTCCCCCTGGTACACGGGTATCGAGTAAGTCATGGTCGCCGAGGTTCCCGAGTCGTCGGTGTCCTGGGATGACGCGAGCACCCGGTGGGATGCGTTCCAAGCGAGAATCTGGACGTTGAACGCACGCGTTCGTGGTGATCGCGTCGGTGGTGCGGTGCTGTCACTGGTCTCCACGGACGGCAAACTCTTCGCGGCGCTCACGTGGGTGGCTCGACCTGTCGTGCGCTGGCGACGTCGGCGACGCGGAGATCGCCCCGCGTCCGTCGAGGCGGGAGAGTTCCCCGTAGGAGTATCGCTGTACGAGCAGTGGTGCCGCGCACACGATGACGAACAACCCGCGCCGCGCGTCCAACTGCGCATTCTTCGCGTCGGACCTTCGACACTGTCTCCGCTCGCAGGACGCGACAACATCGACGTGGTGGACATTCCCGCGACCTCGTGGACCCCCGACGTCATTGACGCCATCAACGCATCACTCGAGACGGCGCCAACGTGGACGATGGTGGTCGATGGTGAGGACGACGTCTTGGTCGGGCACGTTCTGGCGGGTCTTGTCGACAAGGGTGACAGCACCGACGTGGTGTGCGGCGACTACGAAGAAACGCTCTCCGACGCAACCGTGCAACCGCGTTTTGCGCCGCGGGTCCTCGGGCCTGTTCATCTCGCGAGTGCGAATCCCGTCGGCCGCGCGGTCGTGTTTCGCACGAGTGCGGTGCGGTCGTGGGGTGGCTTTGATCGTGCCGCGGGCTCGGCGGTGGTGCGCGCCGCGCTCTTCAACGCCCTCGACCGCGACGCGGAGATTTGCCACGTCGCCCGCCCGTTTGTGCGAATGTCCACGTCGACCCGCAGCGAGGTTCGCGACGATATTGACGTGGTGACGCGGGCGCTCGAACGACGTCTACCCGGCATGTCCGTGCGGGTGACCGAGAGAGAGCCGGGACTTCTCGAGTGGGATCTGGTGTTAGATCGTCCGTGGCCCAGCGTGGCGATTGTTATTCCGACGCGTGACCGCATCGATCTCTTGGCGCCGTGTCTCGCCTCGATACGCGCGCGCACCACCTACCCGTCGTATCGCATTGTGATCGTGGACAATGATTCCGCGGAACCGGCGACGCATGACTTTTTCCGTGAGGCCCAGTGCGAGATTGTGCCCGCGCCCGGTCCCTTCAATTATCCCGACATCATGAATCGGGGCGTGGCGGCCGTCGACGACGAGTTCATTGTGACGCTGAACAACGACACGACGGTGGTGACGCCCGACTGGCTCGAACGCTTGGTGAGTCTCGGCTCACTGCCGGGAGTTGGCGTGGTCGGCTGCTACCTCGAGGATCCCTCCGGTGTCGCACAACACGAGGGCGTCGCTATCGCTCCGTATCCGCAGCACATTCGTCGAGACCGTAACTACATCGTGCCGGACGCTCTCCTTGGGGCGACGCGAGAGGTCAGCGCGGTGACCGGTGCCTGCCAACTGGTGCGCCGCTCACTGTGGGACGAACTCGGTGGACTGGATCGTTCGTTGCGGGTGATTCACAACGACATCGATTTTTGCCTGCGCGTGCAACGCCATGGTCTTTCGGTGGTGTACACACCGCGAGTGAAACTTCTTCACGCGGAAAGCTCGTCTCGTGGCCGCCTCGATCCCCACGAGGACATCGCGCATTTCATCTCCCGCTGGGACATCTTCGGAGATTTTCGGGATAACTACTTTCCGGAGCGACTCGAGATCGTGGGTGACGTGGTGGCATGCGTGACGCCGCTGTAACTCGGGCCCGAGAGTACGTCTTACAAATAGTGAGGGGGCGTCTCGAAAGAGTCTCGTCGCGCACGACGTAGCTCTTCGCGCAACGTATTCACTTGTTCGCGTAAGGCAACGACGAGCTCGAGTAATTCTTCGCGAGAGAGGTCCGTGTCTCGACTGTTATCCGTCATTGTTCTCACGTTAGAACCTCCGAATGAATCCGTTTCCACGAAGAGCCCGTCGGTAAGATGCGAGCGTGAAAACCCGACGTTGGTTCGCCGCGCTCACTGCCGCCGTTGCCCTCCTCGGCGTCGCTCCCCTCGCCGGCGCGACAACGAACGAGACCGCAAAGAATCAGCCGTATCTCGTGACCTTCGTCGCGCGTCAATGTCCGGCGTACAGCGACATCACGGCGAACCTTGCGCGCAACAACATCATGGAGAGTTTGCAGGATCTGGGACCCGACACCCCGTACGTGGGCGGTCAACCCATTGACCCGACCATTGAATCCACGCACCAACCCGCGTGCACGCCCCTCCAAGGATTTCAATTTTCCCTGGGATCGGGACTGGGCGGTCGGGTTGACGGACTCACCACCGTGACCAACGCCACCGCACCCATCACGGTGCAGCGCACGACGCCTCTGCTCGACGCTCAAGGGCAACCGACGGGGCAGAGCATTGCCGCGGCGGCGACGATCGAGTTGACGTCACAGCAGGAATCGGCTGCGATGAATGGCTATTCGTTGTGGGCCCAAGGGGGAACTCCTCTAAATCCCCTGCCGTCAGCCGACCACATCGCCTTCGGCGCATTCCGTTGTGCCGTTGACAACCTCAACGGGGACAATGTCGAGTGGATCGGGTATCCCACGGGAGCGCATCACGTCTTTTGTTACTACTACGCCGTGGCGACGCCGTCGGCCCCCGGAGAAATCATCGTCAAGAAGGTGCTGCCCGCTGGTCAGTCGGCAACGTCGGCGTTTCGATTTGAAGGATCGGTGTCATATAACCCGGGTGGACAGTTCGATGTGAAGGCCGGTGAACAAGTGAGTTTCTTGCGGGCCTCGGGAGTGACGTGGGACCTCTCCGAGTTGCCGACGGCGGGATTCGGATTTGTTCGCGCGAGTTGCGAGAGCGCCAACGGGACAAGTGTGGTGTCGACAACCGGAACGATGTCAACAATCGATTTGGGTTCCGGGGATGTCGTGACCTGCACCTACGAGAATCAACGCACGTCAACGGAACTCTCGCTCTTGAAGCAAACCGTCAATGGCACCGGAGGACCCTTCTCCTTCACGGTTACCCCGCCGGCGGGAGCCAGCACGACGCTCAGCGCAACGACGACGGAGGGTCTCACGCCAGTGCTCGCGGGCGTCATTCGTGACGTCACCGTGGGTACGTACACCGTGACCGAAGATGTGCCGGCCCCGACCGCCGATGGACGTTGGGTGGTCGACGCGTTCGACTGCAACGGAAAGCCCCAGACGCCGTCGGCCAGTGAAGTCGTCCACGTCACGTCGGTGGACCAGCCGATCGCCTGCACCTTTACGAATCGTTGGATTCCACGCGGCACGATCACCATTGAGAAGATTTCTACGAACGCCGTCGGCACGTTCGACTTCGCCGTGAGGAGTACTGACGCCTCGTCCGAAGTGCCGGTCACCTTGCGGGCGACGACCACGAACGAGAATGTGGCGACGCCCGCGGTTGAGGTGTCGGGCGCACCTCTGAATCCCCTGG
>CAIQPR010000021.1 GCA_903873775.1 uncultured Actinomycetes bacterium | reverse complement strand
GAGCGGCCGGACGGGAACGAGACGTTGACCGTCGTTACCGAGCAGTAACCCCCGAGGCCTATATTGAAGTGACGAATCGTACGATTCGACGTCATCTACACGGGGGAACTATGACGAGCACCATCGACACGGCCGAGACCACCGATCCGATCATTGAGGAATTGCGTGAATGGCTGCGCGACAACTGGAATCCCGATCTGACGGTGGCGCAGTGGTGGGAGAAGTTGGGTCTCGCGGGATGGGCCGCTCCGACACTCCCCACGCACGCGTTCGGCCGAGGCGTGGCCCGCGCGGTCGGTGTCCAGATCGCCCAAGAGATCCAGGCCTTCGGTGCCATGGGTGCACCCGACGGCCTCGGCTTGTTGCTCGCCGCGCCCACCATTGCCGACCACGGCACGCCCGAACAGATCGACCTCTACGTGCGCGACATCGTCACGGGACAAAAGGCGTGGTGCCAACTCTTCTCCGAGCCGGGTGCGGGATCCGACCTCGCCGGCCTCACGACCCGCGCCGTTCGTGACGGTGACGAGTGGGTCGTGAACGGCCAGAAGGTGTGGACCTCCCTCGGTCAGACCGCGGACCTCGGCATGTTGATTGCCCGCACGAACTGGGACGCGCCCAAGCACCAGGGCATCTCCTACTTCGCACTCGACATGCACCAGGCCGGCGTCGAGGTTCGTCCCCTGCGGGAAATGACCGGACACGCCATGTTCAACGAGACCTTCTTGACCGACGCCCACGTCTTGGACAGCGCGCTCATTGGTGGCCTTAACAACGGGTGGAAAGTGGCTAACACCACTCTGAGCTACGAGCGCTCGGGCCTCGGCAGCGGTGGCAATGCCCGCGGCGCCACGGCGACACCTGGCACCATCGCCGGCAATCTCGACAAGCGCGCCGGCGACTTCGTGAGCGCGCCCCGCAACACCTCCTCCTCGGGCGGCGCGAAAAAGCGCTCGGGCGGGATGTTCGACATTCTCGCGGGACTCGCGAAGGGCAACGGCGCCGACCGTCGCCCCGGGGTGCGCCAGGACCTCGTGCGCCTCTACAGCCTCAACGAGATCGGCCGCATCAACGGCGAGCGCGTCAAGGCGGCGCGCGCGCAGGGTCAGGACATCCCGGGTATGGCCAACATCTCCAAGTTGTCGATGTCCATGATCATGCGTTTGCAGCGAGACTTGGGCGAGACCATCGTGGGCAATCAGGGCATGTTGCACGCCTACGAGAACGCGGATCAGAAGGCGCTCGGCGAGATCACGGGTAATCCGTTCTTGCCCGCAGTCACAACGACCACGCTCTACGCCCAGGCGCCGCAGATTTACGGTGGCACGGACCAAATTCAGCGCAACATCATCTCCGAGCGAGCCCTCGGGTTGCCGAAGGACCTCGGTCCGGACAAGGACACACCCTTCTCCGAGCTGCCGAAGAACGCGTGAGGTTCCGCACCGATCATTCGCCAACCTCGGTGGGTGCTCGGTGAGCATTCTTCTCACGTGTCAGCACGTCGTCCTCCACGGGAACGACCGCGAGCTCTTCAGCGATCTGAACATCACGATTTCGAGCGGCGACCGTATTGGCGTCGTCGGCATCAATGGCGCCGGCAAGTCCACACTGTTGCGTCTCGTCGCGGGACAGCTCTCCCCTGACGCCGGGACGATTCATCGCGTGAGTGGCACGCGCATTGGGTACCTGGAGCAGGATCCGGTCTTCACCGCGGGGACGGTGCGCGACGTGATTGGCGACTCCTGGGAGTCAGCGTCGGCGCTCGACCGCCTCGGGATGACCGCGACGCTGGACCAGCCCGCATCCTCCCTCTCCGGGGGGCAGACGAAACGAGTGGCCCTCGCGCGTGTGTTCGCGCAGACCCACGATCTCTTGGTACTCGACGAACCGACGAACCACCTGGATCTCGAGGCCATTGAGTGGCTGGAGCAGCAGATCCTCGCCTTCGCCGGCGCGGTGGTGCTCGTCAGTCACGACCGTTTTCTGCTCGACCGCGTAACGACGCGCATCCTCGAGATCGATCGTGGCACGACCTATGTCCACACCGGCGGCTACGGCGACCTCCTCGAAGCCGTGGCGCGGCGCGAGGACATCGCCGCAGCGGCGGAGGCCACCCGCAAGAATCTGGCCCGCCGCGAGTTGGCGTGGTTGCGTCGCGGGGTCAAAGCACGGTCGACCAAACCCCAAGCGCGCATCGACGCCGCGGAGCGACTGCTGCAGGGGGGCCCGGCCGCCGCGGCCCGCGACGGATCACTCGAACTCTCCATTGTCACGCCACCCCTCGGCAAGACGGCGGTCACCGCCCACGACGTGTCGTTCGCCTACCCCGATGCAGCGCCCACGGTCGCACACGTCAGTCTCGACATTGGACCAGGCGATCGCATTGGTCTGGTCGGTCCGAATGGCGCGGGGAAGTCAACCCTGTTGCGTCTGCTCACCAAGCAAATGCGTCCGAGCGAAGGTCAAGTAATCCACGCCGGCAAAGTCGTCTTCTCCCACTTCGATCAACACGGCGCCGATCTCGACCCCGACGCGACGGTGCAACAACTCGTCGCGGGTAATGATCGTCCTCCCGGGGATCCCGCCGACCTCGCCCTCATGCGACGTTTTTGGTTCACCGGGGCGCTCACGGGCTCTCGCGTGCGTGAACTCTCCGGTGGCGAGCGCCGGCGTTTGCAACTCCTGCTCGCTCTCGCCGAACGCCCCAACGTCCTCTTCCTCGACGAACCCACCAACGACCTCGACCTCGAGACACTGCGGACCCTCGAAGATTTTCTGGCCGACTGGCCGGGCACGCTCGTCGTCGTCTCGCACGACCGCACATTCTTGAGCCGCACCACCGACCACCTTTACGAGGTTCGTCGTGATGGAACAGTGCACGCTGTTCCCGGCGGCATCGACGGATGGGTTCTGCGCGCCCAAGCCCCCACGCCCACCTCGTCGCTCCGCGTCGCCGCGGACGCGCCCTCGTCGGGAGCGTCGCGCGCCAAACAACTACGCGACCTCGAGAAAGACCTCACCCGACTCGAGCGCCAAAAAGCCAAGGTGCTCGACAAATTGGCCGCGGCCACCGATCACGTGGAGATGACCGAGCTCGGACGAACACTGGCGGAGATCCAAAAGGATCTCGAACGCACCGAAGAAGAGTGGCTCCTTCTCAGCGAGGCCTAGAGACCTCGCGGCGAGCGTTACTCCTCGGGGTCGAAACGACCGCTCGTGGCACCGAGCCTTTCACCAATGGCGGTGACGTGTCGGTGGATCTCGTCGAGGAGGTCGGTGTTCTCCTTCACGCGCGCCGTCAACTCCGTGTTCTCTTGGATTAACGCCTTGATGTCGTCAGTGTTGTCAGAGGTGTGCATCGCCACCTCTGACGAAATTGCGTCAGCCCGTTTGGCCGCAATCAGCAGGGCCGCCGCCTGCACGCCGGCCAACATCGAGAGGAACAGGTTTAAGAGAATGTACGGGTAAGGATCGAAGGCTTTGTGGTGCAGGATGTGACTGATCAGCAAGGTGTTCGTGAGCGCCCAGAGAATCATGACCGTAAAGAACGCGAACACGAAGGGCCAGGAACCCATCACGTTGCGCATCCGGTCCGCCGCACGCTCCCCCACCGATAACTCGTTGCCCGAGCGAACGCCGGGGTGACGATGCCAGTGAGATTGCCAGGGCGATGAACTCATGCGCCCATCGTGACAGAGCCCGAGCCGTCCGTGGCGGACCTACTGTCGCCCTCGCACATTGGAAATACCGATGACGGGTTCATTCACCACCGCACTCCACTCCGTGCGCGGACAGGTGAACGTCTTCGACAAGCCCTCCACCATGGAGTCGTAGTTGACGCGCCACCCGACAAAGTCCCCCCACGCGGTGTCTCTATCGGCCACGAGAGGCACTCCACTCGCCTGCAAATGATCAAGAACAAGCTCGAATTCTTCGCGCGTAATGGAGATCGGTAGATCGCGAGTCGGCGTCGTCGAATAGGGCACGTGGAAATAGTCCGCGATGCCGCGCAGCGCAATCCACCCCGATCGAATGCACAACCCCGCCCGAGCCGACGTCGGCAGATCGACGGCCGCGTTAAAGAGAGCGGCCGAGTCCAGTGCCGTGGTCGCGGCATTCATCCACGTGAGATTGCGGTGGGGGCTGCGGTAGAAATTCAGAATCGTCAGCGTCGTGTGGGTCTCGCCCGTTTCAATGAACCAGCTCTCCCACTCGCTCCAGAGTTCATCGAGGCGATTCCAGTCCTGCACGCTGCGGGCAAGCTCAATGACGCCCCACGGCGTGGGCGAGACCCCGGCGCGCACGGACAGCCGTGACACGCTCACTTCGCGCCGCTGAAAGGCGGCGTAGAGCGTGGGGATGAACGAAATCAACAGCGCCAACAGCGTCAGCCCCGCGCCCGCCTCGACGTACGACAGAGTGATCTGCGCCCCACCTTCACCCGGCGTCGTCCCCAGGGTGAACAGAGCTGAACCGGAGAGCTCGGCGGCGCGCGCCACATTCGACACCCCCGAGGCGACGTAGAGCCCCATGAAGCCCACGAACGCAAAAATCAGCCAGATCGCCTGAAACATGAGAAGCAGGATGGACGGGAACAACGAGAGCACGCTGTCGCGCGTGGCGTAGTCCCGCTTCTCGCTCGCCACCGCCCGAAAGCCCGCGCCCACGACGCGCGCCACCCACCGCGTGAGGCGCACATTTGCCACACGCGGCAGCAGGAAGGTTCGGATGGCGGCATCGAAGACGGCGATGATGACAACGGCGCCGAAGAGACCGCAGAGAACCCTCACCCACACGGCCGCCGCATTCATGCAGCACACGGTAGTGCCGACAGAACCTACGTCCCGACGTCCTCATGGGTAACGGCATCGATTGGTACCATGCGCCGTGCGCATTGTCTCGTGGAACGTCAACGGAATTCGAGCTGTTCAGCGAAAAGGACTGTTCGAGCCATTTCTCTCGTCGTTGCAACCCGACATCATCTGCCTCCAGGAAATCAAGGCGGAGAAGGAACAAGCCGAACTCGACATGCCCGGCTACCACGAGTATTGGCACTCCGCAGTGAAGAAGGGATACTCCGGCACGGCATTGTTTTCGAAGATCGCGCCGCTGGACGTCACGGTCGGTCTGCCGACGCGACTGGTGAACAAGTACCACCTGGCGGACGACGACTACGGCAACCCCAACGACGAGGGTCGCGTCATCACGGCCGAATTCGAGAACTTTTATCTCGTCACGGTTTATACACCGAACGCCAAGGGTGATCTCTCGCGCCTCGCCCAGCGCCACCAGAAATGGGATCCGGCGTTCTTGGCGCACGTGAAGGCGCTGGCGAAGAAGAAGCCCGTGGCCTTTTGTGGCGACCTCAATGTCGCGCACACCGAGGACGACCTCGCGAACCCGAGAGAGAACCGGGGCAAGGCCGGCTTCACCGCCGAAGAACGCGAGGGTATCCAGAATCTCCTCGACGCGGGCTTCGTCGACACGTTCCGCCTCTTCACCTCCGGCAATGGCCACTACACGTGGTGGTCCAACTTCTCTGGGGCTCGCGCGCGAAATGTCGGGTGGCGCATCGATTACTTCCTCGCCTCCACAGCACTCGTTCCCCACATCGAGGCGGCCGAGATCCACGCTGACCTCATGGGCAGCGACCACTGCCCCGTGAGCCTCACCTTGTCCTTCTGAGCGCGGCGGGCGGCGGCTCGTCTTACTCGGTGGCTCCCAGCCGCTCAATCGTGACGGCACTGGCTTCCATGGCTTCACCCAAAGCGTCGTCCACGCTGCGACCGAGCGCCCGAGCAGCGAGGAACGTCCCCGTTGCGGCGTCGCCCGCTCCGGTGGTATCGACCGCGCGTACTTCCCGCGCGGGCACTTCCCAGTCGCGTCCGTCGACGTGAGCGACGGCTCCACGTGATCCACAGGTGATGACGACGTTCTGAAAGCGCGTTGCGAGCACGCGGCGCTGTTCTTCTACGTCCAACGTGCCGGCCAAGGCGGCGGCCTCTTCGTCATTGCAGAAAAAGCTGTCGGCGTCGGCGAGCGTCAGGAAGATATCGGGACCGAGCAGTTCGAGCGGGCTCACCGAACACGCGTCGACACTCGTCGGTATCCCCATCTCGCGCGCCGCCGACAGCGCGTACT
>CAIQPR010000020.1 GCA_903873775.1 uncultured Actinomycetes bacterium | reverse complement strand
GTGCCCACCTTTACGCCGTGGTCTAAATCTGCGGCGGTGGGGCCAAAACCCAGGCGACGCCATATGTGCGCCACTTGGCTTTCGACCACCGCTGCGGACGGTCCCTTTGCTGTGTGCACTGCAAAGCGTGTCACCATGAGCTCCCCCAGCGAAGCCATCGCGGTATTCACGTGGAGTGAACGAACCACGATGGCCCACTGGAGAGCAAACTAGTACGGGCTACGGCCGTCGTAGTGTCGCGTTCTCAACGTCCGTCAAGAACCGTGCGATTCGGCTCGCTCTCGATGCGGGCCTCCGTGTCCGAGGACTCAGACGGCACTTCCGGCTCGTCTCGCACGTTGATCACGATCGATCCGATGGCACGGCCGGCGTGCGTCGGAGACTCGTCCGTGCCGTCCGTCATCACGATGTCTGTGTGTGTGGCGTTTTTCATATTCACCTCCTCTCCCAAGATGTCCAGTCGATGGCGCGATGCTTCGAGGCGAGAACCCGCGACCAGCGACTCGCTGCTCCGACGGCGCATCACGCGCCCGAAGACGGAGAGGAGTTTTCGCGCGTGAGAATGACCTTGAGCGCACCAGAGGTGGCGGCGTGGGAAAACACCTCGTACCCCTCCACGGTCTCGTGGAGCGCGAGATGGTGGGTCGCAAACGCGGACGCGTCCAGCTGTCCCGAACCCATCAGGCGCAGCAGCGTCGGGGTCGTCGACGTATCGACAAGTCCGGTCGTCAGCGTGATGTCCCGACTCCATAGGGTCTCGAGATGCAGCGTGGCCGGCTTCCCGTGGACGCCGATGTTCGCGACGTGGCCGCCGGGTCGTACCAACTCCATGGCCAATTCAAATGTGGCGACTTGGCCCACGGCTTCAATGACGACATCCGCTCCGTGGCCTCCCTCGAACTGCGCCATGAAGGCCACCGGGTCGGCACTCGCATTGTTCACCACCGCGTCGGCCCCGAATCGACGTGCTTGATCCAGACGAGCATCATCGAGATCCATTGCGACGATGTGACTGGGCGACAACAACTGCGCGCACGCCATTGCCGCGAGACCCACGGGACCCGCCCCGATCACGACCACGATGTCGCCGGGACGCACACATCCATTCAGGACCCCTACTTCATACGCCGTGGGGAGGATGTCCGCTGCCATCAAGAGCTGTTCGTCTCTCACTCCTTCGGGCACGTGGTGCGTGGAATAGTCCGCAAAGGGCACACGCACAAACTCCGCCTGCGTGCCGTCAATCAGATGTCCGAGAATCCATCCGCCGCCACCGGTGCACTGTCCGTAGCGTGACGAACGACAGTCCTCGCACGACCCACACGACGTAATTGCGGAAACCAAAACTCTGTCGCCGACCGCGGAGCGTTGCACTGCAGCACCGGTTGCGACGACCGTGCCGACCGCCTCGTGACCGAGAATGCGACCGAGGGTGACTTCGGGCACGTCGCCGGCGAGGATGTGGAGATCGCTGCCACAGATGGTCGTGACATCCACGCGAACGATGGCGTCCGTCGACGCGGTCATCAACGGCATGGGGACTTCCGACCAGGCCGGATGACCCGGCCCTTCGAGAACAAGCGCGAACATGGTCGCCCCGTAGGACGCGAGATGGGCGGCGTTGACGTCAACGGGAATGACCGCCAGAGCAGCGTGATCGCTGGACGGCGGCGTCGCGATGGACAGGGACATGAAACCTCCTATGTGTGGAGGCGTCGAGCCCGCTCGAGCGACAATCGTCTAGATCGTCCGACCCGAACCTGGCGTCTCGTAGACGAGAGAAAATCTCTCGTCACTCCACCATAGGTGGCGCGCACAAACTTCGAGCGGCCACCGTCAACTCGTCGTCGCCCACCTCTCGATATGCTGCGACCACAGCACGCCACGCGCAACTCAGACCCCGTTGAGCGCCCCCGCCGACGATGGAGACTTCCCGTGAACGTGATGTCGAGTTACCTACTTCCGCTCCGGTTCACGTGGGTGCGTCGTGCCGTCTGACCGCCTCCTCAACATTTTGCGCGCGTTTCACACAGAAGTGCGCGACGGCGGCCAGACGCAGTGGTGCACCGTGGCCGCGCGACTGACTCACTTCGACGGGGCGGGTATTGGTCTCTTCGCCGCGCCCGACATCGTGTCGTCGTTGTGCGCAAGTTCACCGCAGGTGCGCACGCTGTTTGAACTGGAGTCGACCATCGGGGAAGGTCCGCACCACAGTGTGCGCACAAGTGGGGCTGCCATCAACGAGCCCGCCTTAGCCGACACGGGGTGGCGACGTTGGCCCACGTTCGCACCTCTCGCGTGCAGCCAAGGGGCGGGCGCCCTCTTTGGATTCCCTCTGCGCTTGGGCGCCATTGAGCTCGGCTCTCTCATTTTCACGCGCGACACGCCGGGCGACATGACGATGGACCAATCGAGCGACGGACACCTCGTAGCCTCGGTCCTGTCGCGTTCCATTCTCGCCACCCAAGCGGGCGCGTCGCAGGACGAACTGGCCGACGACCTGAGAGACCGGGGATCCTTTGATGTCTTGGTCCACCAAGCAGCGGGAATGGTCTGCGAACAGGGCTCGCTCAGCATTGGCGACGCGCTCCTCCTCCTACGAGCTCACGCCTATAGCCGCGGACGCAACGCCTCCGACGTAGCCCGCGACATTGTCAACCATCACCTGGTCTACAACGGCGACACACACGAATGGCACGCACCCACTTCCGAGAACGGCCCCCCGAACGACCGCGATGGGCTAGTTTGACTACAACAGCACGCCCAGACCTCGCGCCGACCTGTTCCATCCCTCAGAGATAGGTGGAGATATGCCTCGGGAGTCGCGTGTGATTGCCACACTGGTCGAATTAGCGGACAACCTCGTCGACAATTTCGACATCATTGAGTTGCTCACGACCTTGTCGAATCGGTGTGTCGAAACCTTCGACGTCGACGCCGCCGGTGTCATGCTGGCCGCAGCGGACGGCGACCTCCAATACGTCGCGTCGTCTAATGAGTCGATGCGGATCCTCGAGCTCTTCCAATTGCAGGCCAACGAGGGGCCGTGCGTGGACTGCTTCCGAGATGGTCAACCCATCATCAATCACGCCCTACGCGACAACGACACCCGGTGGCCGCTCTTCACGCCCCAGGCCATCGCGTACGGATTTCACTCGGTGCACTGCCTGCCGCTGCGCCTACGCGGGCGCACGGTCGGTGCACTGAATCTCTTTCGGGCGGTCGAAGGATCACTCGGCGCCGACGACGTTTTGCTCGCTCAAGGCCTCGCGGACGTTGCGACGATCGCCATTCTGCAGCACCAGACAGCCTTGGACGCACGCACGCTCAATGATCAATTGAGCAATGCGCTCAATTCACGCATCATCATCGAGCAGGCCAAAGGCCGTATCGGTCAGGCGACACAGTGCACTATGGATGACGCCTTCGCACGATTGCGCACCCACGCGCGCAACCACAATCTGCGCCTGACAGACGTCGCACGATCGATCGTGACGGGCGATGTGGAAGCGACCACCCTCGACAAGGTCGTGGTGCACTCCGTGAAGTCGACCGCGACGTCCGCCGAGAAGACCGCTACCTCGTAACCCCTGCGGCGAGGTACGCCTCGACGAAGAGACCCGACGTCCACGCTTCGCCCCCGAACACCGCACTGGATCGGGGATCTCTGACGCCAACGTAGAGAGGCGTCTCTGGTGTCAGTGGTCCCTCGAGCGCGAGCGCCATCGGTGGTGCGACCCGAGGCCGAGGGGCCACCAGCGGCACGCTCACACCCTCGTGAGGGCGCGTCCCGACCACGTAGTGCCGGCAGCCGTAGGTGGGCAAGTACCGATCACCACTTCGTGACAGAACCTGTCGGGCGTCGAGCACACTGGTGGGCCCACTATCGGTATCGACGAAGTGCGTCCACACCGAGCGCCAGTCCCCGTGTGCACCCCACGCATCGAGGTCGTCGATGGCGGGAGCACTTTGGCGCGCGAGCCGACTCATCGATGACAGCGTCGCCATCAGGTCGCTGGGAACAAGAAGGACGACGTCCCCGCAACCTCCCTCGAGCGACGGACGGAGCGATGGTGTCTCAACCGACGACGCTTCGTGCACGCCTTCCAGATAGCCCACGTCACTCAGCAACAGAACATCACCGCGACCCGTGTCGCCGCACGTCGATGCGTCACCGAGAGCCGGTGTGAGGCGCACGTACCCCGCGTACGGCGTGAGCATCCACGGTTCGTTGTGTCCGATCTCTCGGTCCAAAATGACGAGCGGGCTTCGCAAAGTGCTGTTCACGGCAACTCCTCCAACATGGGAGTCACCAGTTGACCGGAGCGACGAGACCAAGAGTCTCCGACACCTCGGTGGGCGCCGCTCTCGCACGCTACACCTGAACCGTGTGCCCGTGCCGAGGGTGTTCGCCGCGGGGACCCTTAGTCACCTCAGGGGACCCGCACGAAAGCCGCGAGGAGCTCTGTGACTGAAATAGTCATGTGCCCAATGGACTGATCAGCGATCCCAAAGCACACGTGGAGGATGTCACGGTGAATCAGTCCCCCGCACGAGTAGACGACATTGGGCACGTACCCGTCTTGTTCCGGGCCGCTGACCGTACGAAGAGGACCCGACAGATGTCCACGCACCAGGTGAGGTTGCTCGAGGTCCAACAAGAGGGCACTCAGGCTGTAGGTCCTCATGGGTCCCACGCCGTGCGTGAGCATGATCCATCCTTCGGAAGTTTCGAGGGGCGACCCACAATTACCGAGTTGCACCAGATCCCACGGCGTCTGCGGCACCTGCAAAGGGATGGGGTTCTCCCAATGAAACGAGTCTCGAGAGCTCACGAGAGTATTGGACTCACGGTCGTGGCGCGAGAGCGCCAAGTGGCGCCCCCCAACTCGTCGGGGAAAGAAGGCTAGGCCCTTATTTTGAGACCCCACACCTGTCAACGGTTGCGACGTGAAGTGAGTGAAATCACTCGTCCGCAACAATTGTTGGCTCACGTCGTGCCCGTTGAATGCGGTGTAGCTCGCGCGATAGTGCGGCGTCGCTCCGTCAGCCACCCAAACAAAGCGGGCGTCCTCCATCCCCCTTTCTTCCGCCGGGGTGGCCGGCCAGAGGACACGACGAGAGATATCGAGGTCGTCCGCGAAGGAGGTGCCGTAGAAGAGCGAGGCCGCCTCGCGAATGTAGAAAATGGATTCGGTGACATTGAGTCGTGTGTCCTGTTGTGTCGCGATCCGCGAGATGGCTGACTCGAGGGCGTGCGGGGAAAATGTCCGGCCTAATTGATCAAGTACCGCGGCCGCCGTGGGGCCGTCCGTGCCCAGATCCCGCAAACGCCCGTGTACGACGTCGCGATTGATTTCGGTCGTCGACGTACGGGCGACCTCGGGAAATGGCGCCGCATCCTCCATGGTGAGGACGTGACGATCATCGATGAGACCGCGCCGGAAACCAATGGACGAGATGTGACCCTCGCCGATAGCTCGTAAAGACATAATCACGCGGACGGCCTCTGGCGCGACGCCCGACTGATCGGGGTCAACCACCAAACTCGGATTGCACACGGACGTTCCCTCGATGGCGTATTCGTGCGTAAAGACGGCCCCGAGCAATTGACGACGGGTCGCGTCGAGAGGTGATCCGTCCACGTAATCAACGACGCGAGTCGCGTGTCGCTCAAAAGTAAGAGCCAGATCGGCGTGACGATGACTAAAACGCTCAAAGAGGTCGCTCACGGCCACACTCACCTCGTCGTCACGCAGCGCGAGGACGCGCTGTACCGTGGCCAACGTGCGACCCTCGCTGCCACCGGTGAGTTCCTGACCCGGGATGAAGAGGCGCGCAATCACTCTCGAAGGGTCCGGACGCAATCTGTACAACGTCGTGTGTGCCAGAGCGAGATCCCTCACGCCAAGACCGGTCGCACCGCGTGGGCGTACTGCAGCGTCGAAAGAAGAGCGACGGTCGATTCTGCGCCCTGGTTGATATTCGGACCCGCGCTGGTCAGTCCGTCGTAGCCACCCGACGTTTCGACGTCGTACATGAGCACGTTGAGCGAGTTTGCGCCATAAAACCAGCCCACGCACATCTCGACGCGATGGCGCCAGACCGGATCGCTCGTGACGTCGAACGCCCTCTGGCACGCGTCCGCGAGAGCGGCCACCTCGATGGGTTGCTGGTCGAAACGAGGTCGATGGTCATCGGGTCCGAGTCCTCCCGCGGGCGTCGGCACGATGATGCCGTCCACCGTTTCGTGACGGACCAACCAGTCCAATTGTGCGAGCGCCCGCGCCGTGAGAGTGTCGTCACGTAGCGCGACACCGGTCGCCAACAGGGCGTCGCACAGAGATGCGTTCGCGTAGCTCAGTCGACTTTCCGGCCAGCGCCACGACGGCGAGATCTCCGTACGCCCCAAAATCCGCGCGGCGGCCACGAGGAAGTCGTGAGATGCAGTGTGATCCGGAAAACGGTACGCCACCTCGACGGCGCCGAGGGCGCCAAAGGCTGTTGCGCGCACCCATGGTGACCGTCGTCGAATGGACCTCTCGTAAATGTCCCGTGCGAGGTTCTCTGACTCGACGTCGGTGCTCCGCGCCCACATCGTTCCCGCCGCCCACAGCGCGCGACCCCAACAGTCGTCCAAAGTAAAAGGACCGGACCACACGCCATAAACGGACCGACGATTACGCACGGCGCCACCAAGATCCTGAGCCGCCGCCACGAAGTCGAGCGAGGAACGCCCGAGCTCAACGAGCTCCTCGGAGGGATCTGGTTCCCGCGCGATGAGAAGCGCTACGCGAGCGACATCGTCGACGCAGTAGCCATGTTCTGAACGTGGAACGTGCGCCCGCGCGTGTTCGAACGTGCCGAGGGGTGTGCTGAGGGCGACGAGGTGCGCAAACGTCGGCGGTGGCGCGTCGATTCTCACGAGATCCTCGCAGGACGTGGCGCCATCGCCGACGACATGACGTCGGCGTACGTGTGCGCGACGGCGTCCCAGCTCAGTGACGGGGCGAGAGCACGCGCACCGGCGGCGAAATGGTCCGCGAGCCCGGGCTCCGTGAGGAGTTGTCGCACGGCGCTCGACATGGCGCGAGCATTGCGATGGGGCACCACCATGCCGGCGTCGGGCAACAACGCCTCGACGGCGTGCGGGAAGGCGGTCGCGATAATTGGCCGGCCCGCGGCGAGGGCGTCCACCAAGACACCGGACGTGGCTTGATCAGTGGAGTCGTAAGGCAACACCACAATGTCGGCTTCGGCGATAAGGCGATGCAGAGACGATGTCGATCGGTAGTCATTGTCAAAGATGACCATCTGATCCACTCCACGTCGCAGAGCGCGGCGCTCGAGGCTTCTCCGGTAGGCCTCACCTTCTCGGTTCAGGACTTTTGGGTGCGTCCGGCCGGCGACCACGTAGAAGGGAGTTGGCTGGAGATCACGCAGATCGGCCAAAGCGTCGATCACCCACTCGATACCCTTTCCGGGACCCAGAAGACCCCACGTCAGCAACATGGGACGAACGTGATCGCGGGCGACGATATCGCCTGTGGTGGCGGCCCCGTGCGCGATGACGCTGACGCGAGTGTCGCCAGGGTGAAAGACCTCCGACAAGGTCGTGCGTGCCGACGAGGTCATGACGACCACGGCGTCGACGGCGTCCATGACGTCATCGAGAACCACGATCTGATGATCGGTCGGGCGAGGAATGACAGTGTGCAAGATCGCGACGGTGGGGACGCGCAGTTCACGCAAAAAACGAACCACCTCATCACCGTCGACTCCTCCGTAGAGGCCGTATTCGTGTTGCACGATCACGATGTCGGCGCCATTGGCGACCGCCACTGCGGTCAGAAAGCTGTCCTCACCACCGGCGTGCCAGATGGCGGCGACGTCAAGGGCCCCCGCGTGGCCATCAACGTCGTCGTGGTCGACCACACGAATGATCCCCACGTCCATACCGAGACGCCGCAGCGCGCCGCCTAACGCCTCAGTAAACGTGGCGAGCCCGCACGGCGTGGGTAATGCGCTGCTCACGATCACTGCCCGCACGCGCATTAGCGGCTCCTCTGGCCACAACAGCGAACGGCGCGGCTCTCGGTGTCGCGCAGCCACCTCACCGGCCGACCCACCACGGGACGGGATCGCACGCAGTAGATCGCAATTCCCGCTCCGAGCAGTATCAGCGCGGCGGCGGCGGTGCGTAGGGCCGGGTGCCACGACGGCGCCGTACCAACAGCCTCAGATTCAGGATCGGTGACATCTGGTTGGTCAACCTTCGCCGAAGCAGAAGAAGATGAGCTCATCGAAAACCTCCAAAGTTGGGAGGCGTCGAGCCCGAACGGGCGACAATCGTCTCGATCGTCCGACCCGAACCTGGCGTCTCGGTGCACGAAGAAATTTCTTCGCCTCTCCACCGTAGTGCCGAATCCACTATCTCGAGCGCGTCGCGACATTCACGTGCGCAGCGCGGACGAGAAAGTGCGTGTACGTTTTGTGTAGCGGTGCTGTCACCCGACAACACCGCGTCTGAACACGATGACGCTCCAGTCCCCGGCGGCTACTGACCTGGGGGCTTCATGCACGCACATCGCACACCGAGCAGTTCGTTCTCTGGCGCGTC
This sequence comes from uncultured Actinomycetes bacterium, assembly GCA_903873775.1. Lineage (GTDB taxonomy): Bacteria > Actinomycetota > Acidimicrobiia > Acidimicrobiales > RAAP-2 > RAAP-2. The sequence continues at coordinate 6,004 of CAIQPR010000020.1, read as the reverse complement.
GACATGTTGATCCTCGTCGCCATCGATGGCGCGTCTCTTCTGCGACCAACGGCGTCCGCTGCACGTAGCGAACGTGAGCGGGTACGCGACGCCGTTCATGCGGCGTGCTTGCTCGGTCACCACCACGATCTGGTCGTCACGCACGGATCATCCTTGCCGCACGCGTCTCAGACCCGCCCGACGCTGCCCGTCGACGTCGAAGGCGCGCAGACGCAGGGCATGTACGGCTACTACCTCGCGCAAGCTTTCACCAATGCCCTGCCCGAGGTCCGGGTCGTGAGTTTCATCACGCAGACCGAGATCGCAGCGCACCGCGTTGCCCCGACCACGGTGGCCGCGACCGCGACGCGTCCTGACCTCGCCGCGTCACGCCTGGATCTGGACGAGCCCTTGCGAGTGCTCGAAATGCGCACGATCCAGCAGCTCGTTGATGTCGGCACCTTGGTCGTGTGCGCCGGAGGTGGTTCGATCGCGGTCGCGAGAGACGAGTGGGGACGTCTCGAGCCGACGGGCACGGTGGTATCTCACGAACATCTCGCCGCGCACTTGGCCGAGGAGCTCGACGCGGACGCGTTGTTGTTCCTCGGGTCACACGACCACATTCCCGAAGGCGGTCATGACGTCCACGGGCGCCTTCCTCGTGGTACCAGCACGCACCTGCAGGGCCTCAAGCTGACTGACCCGTCCCTCCAGATCACCCTCGCCATCGGCTGTGCGTTTACGTCACGCACGGGGAAGCCCACCATGATCGGACAACTCGGCGAGGCGTCTCGCGTGCTGAGCGGTGAACGCGGCACCACGATTTACGCGGAGTGAGACGAGCCGACGAAGGTGGAATATACGACCACGTTGGACTCGTAATGCCCGGTGTGTCGGTTGAAGACGCCCCCGCACGTGACGAGGTTTAACGCGGCGTACCCGTGATTGCCGTAGACGAGCTGGGAGGGAAAGGCATTCTTCTCATAGGTGCGCACGGACGTGACCCGAAAGTGCGCGTCGTCACCGTTCGCGAGCAGGACCGTCACGAGTGATCCCGCCAGGAGAGACCGGAGAGAAAAGAACACGCCCACACCGCGATAGGAGTCGACGTGACCCACGATGACCGACGATCCGGTCTGGCCCGGTGAAGGACCTTCGTCGTACCAGCCGGTGTCGACCGTATTGGAAGGGACAGCGATCTCCCCGTCGCTTTGCAGCCCGAGCGGCTCGACGAGCGCTCGTAGACCGAGAGACGGCACGACGAGACGCACGGGTTCGGACCGGGGGATGCTCCCCGGCGCCGCGGGGATCGACGTGGTCGACCCGCGCGGATCCGCGAGTCCTACGGGCTGGTGACGCCCGAGAAAGATCGCGCCGACGCCGAGGGCGACAAGAAGAACTCCCACGAGGACCGGGGTCGCGCGTGCCCGATGATTAGTCACGCGACGATGTACGTCGGGCCGAATCTCGGGTGACCAGACGGCGGGACATCCCGACCACAGCGAGTACCGCTCCGGCGGCAACCGAGAACTCCCCTATCTCAACGAGTCGTTGATCACGCGTGCCCGCCGCTCCGCCGAACCCCGTGGCGGGTGCCCCTCGTGGAATCGTGTTCGTCTGACCGGGCACTGTTGTCGTGGTCCCCACAGGCGCCGTGGTCGTGGTCGACGTGGATGTTGGCGACCCGTTCGCACAGGGCGTGGGTCGAATGACGTCATCATCCAGGGTGACCGCTCCATTGCGCGCCAGAGCCCGTCCGTTGAGGGTGACCTGCGTCGTAAGAGTGATCGACGTTAACGCCATGATGGTCCCTTGGAAGAGCGACCCCGAACCTAGCGTCGCCGAGCTTCCGACCACCCAGAACACGTGACACGCTTGGGCGTCACCGATGAGCGACACGCGACTGGCGGATGCGGTCACAAGACTCGAGCCGGCTACGAAGATGAAAACCGCGTCGGCGTGTCCTCCCCCGTCGAGCGTGACGGTGCCCGTCAGTCCGAGTGACGACGCGACTCCGTACACACCAGCCACGAGCGTCGTACCTCCGAGATCACTCGCCACCGTTGTCCGAGGCGTACGAGCTCGCGCGTCGATGTAGGCCGCTGTCAGGTCGCTCTTCGCCACGCGAGCCGCAGTGTCATCCACGTGCGTGGCGCCCGCGACGTGACCCGGGGGGAACCCGGTCACGGCTGACCCCGGAGCGAGCCCGAGTTCGCCGCCCACGGTGCTCGGTCCGGTATTGGTGACCGTGGAGCCGGCAAGTACCGAGTAGCCGCCGGCGGTGCCGAGGACGACGTCGGGCGTCGCGGCTTCGGCGGGCGTGACGAAGGCCACGGCGGCGAGTACCGGCAGCACCAAGGTGAGTAGATGCCGTCCGCGTCGGCGGGGTGGGCGTGAACACATTGTCGAGGTCATCTCGCTCTCCGTACTTCTGCCGCGAGTGGCGGCCGAGGGAGGAGCGAGGTCAAGACTCTGTTGCTTCTACTTCATAACCTACTCACACTAAAGAACACGTGATCCGTATTCTTGCTACAGAAGTCCCTGGCCAGCTTCCTACAGTTCGTCGCTGCGCTCGTCGACGTAGGAGAGCGAATTTTCGGTCGCCTCCGTATAGGTCAACTCGGCGGCAGGATCCGCCGTGAGGCGATCATCGGGAATCACCTCGCCGCTACGAATCGATTTGCCGTACGTACCCGCGTCGAGACGTCGCTCCGCACGTTCCAGAGCGTGCAGCCGCGCCCTCAGGGTGGCCCGGATAGCTTCGTCACCCTCTTGTGAGGTCAAAGGTTCTGCCCGATCCACGCTTTCCCCCAGCTGTTCGACGATCTGACGGCGTTGCTCCTCGGGTGCGTCCGTCTCACGCAAGAGGCCCCTCACGGAGATGCGCTCCGCTTCAATCAGTGTTCGGGCAGTGGCTTCATTCATGTCAGTTCCTTTGGTCGTGGATGGTGTCGTGAGGTGGGTCTCATCGTCAGACCCGCCTCAGTGGCGCACGGCCAGCATCTCCATGAGCGTCGCCGCGACCGGCCCCGACGACGCCGGGTTCTGCCCGGTGATCAGCGTGCCGTCCACGACGACGAAGGGTGCAAAGTCGACCGCACCCTTCGAGTACATCGCTCCTCGGGAGACCAGAGCGCTCTCCAGGAGTTCGGGAACGACGTTGGTCAGACCAACGGACTCTTCCTCCGAATTAGAAAAGCCCGTGACCTCACGACCGGTGAGAAAGATCGCTCCCGTCGTGAGGCGAACGTTCAGCAGGGCAATTGGTCCGTGACACACGGCAGCAATGGGTTTGTCGCTTCCCGCGAAGTCCTGCAACAGGGCGAGCGAGTGCACGTTGTCAACGAGGTCCCACAGTGGTCCGTGTCCACCGCAATAGAACACGGCGGCGAACTGTGACGCACGTACTTGCGATAAGGCGTGCGTTGAGGAGAAGAGGTCCTGCGTCTCGGTGTCGTCCGCAAAACGGGCGGTGGCGTTCGACGCGGCGTTCGCCACCGTGCTCTGGGGGTCGAGTGGTGGGCGGCCACCCGCCGGTGATGCGAGCGTCACGGTGGCACCGGCGTCGCGCATGTCGTAGTAAGGCCCGACGAATTCATCGAGCCACACGCCCGTGGGGCGTCCGGTGGTGCCGAGTTGGTCGTGCGATGTCATCACCATCAGAATGTTCATAGGTATCTCCCTTCCGTACTGGCGAAGCGACCACGCTGTCGCCCCGCCAGTGATCAATGGACGTCAGAGACGTCCGACGTGAATCGACTAGCGACCCTCTGGCACCAGAAGTGCGCGACGTTCGCGGTAGTCCTCGACGCTGATGTCGCCAGCGGCGAGTCGCTCGTCGAGAATCTGACGTGGGCGAGGCTCGGGGCCGCGAGGAACGTCGCCCGGTCCTTCGTGGTGTTCGTCTCGGTGTTCGTGCGCCCGAGGTGGTGGATCGTGGGGGTGCTCTTCTTCCGCGTGAGGGGCGTGAGCGTGGTGCGCGCCGGCGTGAGCTCGCTCGTCATCGCCGTGGTGGGCGCCACAATGGTGGTGACACCCGTGGTGGCCGTGATCGTCGTGATGTCGATGTGGATGGTGACCGCGGTCCCCGGTGTGTTGGTGGGAAGAGTGATCGCCGTCGTGCGTCTTTTCGCAACACGCCGTCGGTGCTCCGGTGCAGCACGCGGCCGCACCGTCGCGAGACGCATCTCTTTCGTGGTGACAACAATGGGACATAAGGCTCCTTGGTAAAGGAGGCGTCCTGCCCGAACGGGCGACAATCGTCTAGATCGTCCGACCCGAACCTGGCGTCTCTCGGCCACCGTCAATGGTGTCCGTCTTCAAACTAGCGGGAGGGGCGCCACCTCAAGCGTGACGACCCTCCCGCAAGTGAGATCGCTCGTACTAGTGCACCGTCAGGTGGAATGTTTGCGTGGCCGTCGCAGACCCGTCGGTGGCGGTGATCACAATGGTGAATGGTGAGCCCGTCGTCGACGTCGGCGTACCCACCAGGGTGGCCGTGCCGTTGTGGTTGTTCACGAGACGAATACCCGCCGGCAAGTGCGATGTAGTCGTCACGCTGGCGTGCGGGTCATTGGTGGTGATCGTCACCGACGAACGCGTTCCCACCGTGAACGTCGCCGACGTCGCTGACGTGAAACCAAGAACGGTCAGCGTCACCGATTGGACCGTACGCGTGCCACGGGGGCTGACCGCGATCACGTCGAAGTTGTACACGCCGGGTGTCCGTGGGGCCGTGCCCGTGAGCGTTCCAGTATTGGCACTGGTGCCGCGACCGGCGCTCAACGTGACAAAGCTCGGCGCGCCGAGAACGCTGAACCACGCCGCTGACGACGAGGTCGGTGTCGTTCCCGTCGCCGTGAGGGCCCAGGAGATGTGTCCTCCCTGAGAGACCACGTAAGTGGCGGCCGACGTGATGTGCGCGTCGGTGGCGAGAGGAGTGACCGAGGCCGACGCCGCACTGGCCGCACCGGTGCCGACCGCGGTGGTCGCGGTCACGGTGAAGGTGTAGTGCGTGCTGTTGGTCAGACCGAGCACCGTGCAGGTGCGCGTACCGACCGAGGTGCCCACCACGTACGTGCAGGTCTTGCCGCCCGGACTGGACGTCACCGTGTAGGAGGTAATGGCGGATCCTCCGGTCGACGTCGGCGCGGCCCACGAGACCGTGACCTGCCCGTTACCGGGGACCACCGTCACCGCCGTGGGTGCGCCCGGCACGCTCAGCACCGTGATCGCTACCGACGCTGCGGAGGAGAGGCCCGTGCCCTTCGCGTTCGTGGCCCGCACGGTGAACGTGTACGTTCCGCTCGGCAGACCCGTGAACGTGCAGGTATTGGTACCCGCCGAGACACCCACGGTGTAGAGGCACTGCTGACCACCCGAGGAGTTCACGGTGAAGCTCGTAATGGCGGAGCCCTCGTCAAAGCCCGGCGTCCACGTGACCGTCGCGCTGCCGAGACCGGCGGTGGCGACCACGTTGGTGGGCGCGTCCGGCGGTCCGACGGACAACGGGACCACCGTGGACGACGCCGTGCTCGCGGGGCCGGTGCCGACGGCGTTGGTGGCGGTCACGGTGAAGTTGTAGGAATCGCCGTTGGTGAGGCCCGTGATCACCAACGGACTCGACGCGCCCGAGACCGTCTGGCCACCGTTCGCGGCGTTCGTGAGATCGTGGGCGGTCACGGTGTAACTCGTGATGGTGCTGCCGCCGTCAACGACGGGCGGCGTGAAGTACACGCGGGCCGACTGATTGAGCGCACTCACGACGACGCCGGTCGGCGCATTGGGCGCCACCGCCGTGGCCATGGGAACAAAGACCGCACTGGGTGCGCTCGCCGTGCCGGCGCCGAAGCCGTTCACTGACGCCATGGTCAGCGTGTACTGATCACCGTCGGTGAGACCACAGAACGAAATCGGACTCGACGGGCCGGTCTCCTGCTGACCACCGTTGGCGGGCGTCGTGAGGTCCGTCACATAGACGATGTAGCGCGTGATGGTGGACCCGTTATCGGTGGACGGCGGAGAG
>CAIQPR010000019.1 GCA_903873775.1 uncultured Actinomycetes bacterium | reverse complement strand
TTGATCGAGAGCGCCGGGGCGCCGAGTAGTAGCACGACGACCACCACCACGCCCGCCTCGTCGACCGGACCTCGACCCGTACCGAACGTGATCGGTCTGAACCGGGCGCAGACCCTGGCCGCCATGAAGGCGGCGGGCCTGTACTACGCGACCGTGGGTCCGGGATCAAATAACGAGACCTGGACGCGGGTGGTGTCCACATCTCCGGCTCCCGGCACGATCGTAAAGTGGCACTCGAGTGTGACGGTAACGGTGCAGTGAGTACCTGCGAATTGTGCGAAGCGGCACCGATCACGCGCCGGTACCTCGAGGACGAGTTGTGCTGGATCGCGGACTGTGAGATTTGTTTGGTTCCCATGGTTGTGTGGCTCGAACACTCGCCGACGCCGCCCGAGGACGTGAAAGCGGCGCTCCAGGAGCGCCTATCGGCGGTCGCCGACGAAGTTCTCGGCGTCGGGGGTTGGTCCATCGATGACCACATGAGGAACATTCCCGACCACTACCACGCGCACGCGCGGCCCCCGCACTTCTGGCTCCGCTGAGCCGCAGCCACCTTGGCGCGACTGGGTAGAGTGGGACTTCGAAACGTCCATTTGGCACAAAGGAGCATCATGGGAGCCCTCGACGGTCGCGTCGCCATTATCACGGGAGCAGGACGAGGCATTGGCCGCGAACACGCTCTCCTCTTTGCGAGTGAAGGGGCCAAGGTCGTCGTCAATGACCTCGGCGGGTCTCTCGATGGTTCCGGTGGCGAAGGAACGCCGGCGGAGCAGGTTGTTGCGGAAATCAAGGCACTCGGTGGCGAGGCCGTGGCCAACCACGACAACATTGCCGATTGGGCCGGTGGCGAGAACCTCATTAAGCAGGCCGTTGAGACCTACGGTGACCTCCACGTGCTGGTGAACAACGCCGGTATCTTGCGCGACCGCGTGCTCGTGAACTTGAGCGAGGACGACTGGGACGCGGTGATTCACGTGCACCTGAAGGGTCACTTTGTTCCGACCCGTCACGCGGCCACGTACTGGCGCGAACAGGCCAAGGCCGGCAAGACCGTCAAGGCGTCGATCATCAACACGTCGTCCACGTCGGGTCTGCTCGGCAACGTGGGACAGTCCAACTACGGCGCCGCCAAGGCCGGAATCGCGGCCTTCACCGTGATCATCGCCGAAGAGCTCTCCCGCTACGGCGTGCGTGCGAACGCGATTGCGCCGGCCGCCCGTACGCGCATGACCGAATCGACACCCGGACTCTCCGACGTTGTCGCCAAGCCGACCGACGCCGCCGTGTTCGACGCGTGGGACCCGGCCAACATCTCTCCGCTCGTTGCCGCGTTGGCGACTGAAGAGTCGACGATCAATGGCGAAGTGTTCTTCGTGCAGGGTGGCACCGTCCGTCGTTTCCGTAACTGGACGATGACCGACACCCTCGAGAAGAACGACCGCTGGGGTGTCGCCGAGCTCGCGGAGAAACTGCCCACACTGATCAAGTGACCGAGGTGGGGGAGGGATCCCCATCACGGCGTTCACGTGACAACGTCGACGCGCTCTTTGACGCAACGACGGACCCGGGCGGTGCCGCTTTTGGCACGCTCGGATCCGAGGCGAGCAGTGAACTGAATTGGTGGCGGATGATCCACTCGCGCGTGCAGACGCGCGCGAGTGGATCGCCGCGACACCAGTGGTGGATTCTCTCGAGCCTGCTCGCGGGGCTGCTCGCGCTTAACTTCACCTTTACGGTGTTCAACCTCATCCTGACGCAGCTCGCGGATGAATTTCACACCAGCCGATCCGTCATCAATTGGGTCTACATCGGACCGATCCTCGCCTACGGACTCGTCGCGCCAATCTTCGGCAAATTGGGCGACATTTTCGGCCACCGTCGTCTCTATCTTCTCGGCCTCGCGGGGGCCATGGTCTCGGCGGCCGCCACGGCGTTGGCGCCGACCGTGGGCCTCCTCATCTTTGCCCGCGTTCTCGACGGCGTCGCCGGCGCGGCGTCCGGCGCGGCGTCCGGCGCGATCCTGAATCTCGTGTTTTCACCTCAGGATCGCGTGAAGGCCGGTGGGTGGTGGTCGCTCATCGGTGCGGGCGGTCCCGTCGTCGGGCTCTCTCTCGGCACGCCGATCATCGCGGTCTTCGGGTGGCGGGGCTTGTTCTGGATTCAGTTGGGACTGATCGCGGTCGCCTTCGTTGTTGTGTCGCTGATCCTGCCGCATTTCTCGGCCCGAGAAGAGGACGCTCTCGAACGGCGTCAACGCGCGCGACGCGACTTTAAGCAGATGGACTGGCTCGGTTCGTGGAGTTTGTCGCTCTCCATCGTGGCTCTGATGGTGGGTCTCACCTTCGGCCAGACCAATACGACGTCTCAGTGGACGAGCCCGTTGGTTCTCGGCTGTTGGGTTGTCACCATTCTGTCGATGACCGCTTTCGTGTGGCGCATTCGCCACGCGGAGAATCCGTTGATTCCACCGAAGTATTTCACCAAGCGAAATTTTGTGTGGCCGATGGTCGTTCGCACGACCTCGAATTTTGCGTATTTCGCCGGATTCTTCCTCTTTCCCTTCGTCATGGAATTGGGCTACGCCAAGTCCACGCAAGAGACCGGGCTCATCGCTATCGCGCGTCCGATCACTTTCGCGGTGTGCTCGCCGATTGCGGGCTACGTGGCCGTGCGCATCGGCGAGCGCGTCACAGCCATCGCCGGCGCGGCGTTTCTTACGTTCTCGATGGTGATGTTCGCCGCACTGCATCCCTCGACGACGGGGTGGTTCATCATCATTGCGCTCGCGCTATCCGGTCTCGGACAGGGCGTGGCGATGCCGTCGGCGGGAGCGCTGATGGCGAACGAAGTCGACCCCTCCGAATTTGGTGTGATGTCCGCCGCCCAACTCCTCGGGATGCAGGTCGGCCAGGTCGCGGGATCTCAGGTCTGCTTCGCGATCTGGGCGGCGGTGATGCACCACGACGGCTTAACCACGAAGTCACCACCCGACGAGATTCTGAAGACCTTCCAGATCCCCTTCATTGTGGGGGCAGCAATGGCGTTCATCTCGTTGCTCGGCAGCTTCCTCTTCCGGTCGCTGCCGCGCGACGGGTCAGTTCGTGATGGCGCGGAGCCGGTCTACGACGCTCACTGAGCGTTCGTCGATCGGCTGATTCTGCATCGCCACGAGCTTGCTCATGTCGCCTTCCACGCGCACTTTGCCGGCCATGAAGGCGCTCATGGCCGCCTGCGGCTTGCCGTCGATGAGCAGCGCCTTCGCGGTGGCCCAATCCACCGTGATGATGATGTCCGGCGACGCGTGGTGACCCTCGTCGAGGGCGAGCACGCCCACCGTCGTGTCGAGGTGCGCGTGGAGCGGGGAGGCGCCGAAAGGCACGTCGGTCACGATCAGGTTCATCACCATCGCCACCGGCGGCGTCCCGGGATCTCCCAACTCGTCGCGAATCGCGCGGGCGGCGTCAATCCATTCGGGACTCAAAAACTCGTACGGCATGGCTCTCCTCGCTCGGGCACAGAGGGCAGGGTAGCCGTGCCGGTAGTCTCTGCTGTCATGACCACCGAAATTATGCCCGGCTGCGAGCCCTACTCCGCCACCGGTTCCCGCAACGGCGTCCTTGTTCTCCACGGTTTTACGGGGAATCCCGCGTCGATGCGCTCACTCGCTGAGGCGATCGCGAATGAGGGGTATTCGGTGGAACTACCCCGTCTGCCGGGACACGGCACTTCGGTGGCCGACATGATGACCACCACCTGGGCCGACTGGTCCGGTGAGGCCGCACGGGTGTTTGAGGAACTGTCGGCTCGCTGCGATCAGGTGGCCGTTGTCGGACTCTCGATGGGTGGCGGCCTGACCGCTTTCTTGGCGGAGTCCCACCCCGAGATCGCCGGGATTGTTCTCATCAACCCGCTCGTGAAGGCGCCGCCCGCCGAGTTGCGCGAGGGACTTGATCAATTGCTGGCGGCCGGCGTCGAGACAATTGATTCCATTGGTTCGGACATCAAGAAAGAGGGCGCCGTCGAAGCGTCCTACGACGCCACGCCGCTGGCGTGCGCCGCGTCGCTCTTCGAGGGTGTCGCGCTCGTCGAGGAGAACCTCGCGTCGATCACGTCTCCCGTCCTCGTGCTCTCGAGTCGTGAAGACCACGTCGTGACCTCCGATAACGGGGACGCCGTTGTCGAACGAGCCGCCGGACCGGTGGAGCGCGTGTGGCTCGAAAACTCGTATCACGTGGCCACCATGGATAACGACGCGGATCTCGTGGAAGCCCAGACGGTTGCCTTCCTGCAGCGAGTGTTGGCGTCATGAGCGCCTCATTGACCCGCGAGGACGTCGCGAAGGTCGCCGCTCTGGCGCGTTTGCGACTGAGCGACGAGGAACTGGACCTGTACACCGAGCAGCTGTCGAAAGTCCTTCAGCACGCCGACGACATGCAGCAACTGGATCTAACGGGCGTGGCGCCGACGGCCCACCCCTTTGGTCTTATCAACGTCGTTCGTGAGGACGTCGTGAGGCCGTCCTTGTCGCAGGCGGATGTTCTGGCCGCCGCGCCCGACGCTGAAGACGGCCGCTTCGCGGTGCCGCGCATTGTGGGGGAGGCGCCATGACCACGGCCCGTGAGATTGCTCGTCGCGTGAATGACGGCGCGTCGGCGGTCGAGGAGCTCGAACGTTCGCTCGCCGTCATCACCGAGCGCAACGCCGAACTGAACGTGTTCCTCCACGTCGACGAAGAGGGCGCCTACGCCGCTGCCGAGGCGGTGGACCGCGCGGTCGCTGCGGGACAGAACGCTGGAGCATTGGCCGGTGTGCCCGTTGCGCTCAAGGACAACATGTGCACCCGTGGGGTTCCGACCACGTGCTCGTCGAAGATTCTCGAAGGGTGGCGACCGCCCTACAACGCCACGGTGGTCGACCGACTCTTGGCGGCCGGCGCGGTGCCGGTGGGTAAGACGAATCTGGACGAATTCGCGATGGGATCGTCGACGGAGAACTCGGCCTTCGGACCGACGCGTAACCCGCTCGATCCGGCGCGCGTACCGGGCGGTTCCTCCGGAGGCTCCGCGGCCGCGGTGGCCGCCGGCATGACGCCGCTCTCACTGGGGAGCGACACGGGCGGATCGATCCGCCAGCCCGCTGCCCTGTGCGGCATTGTGGGCGTGAAGCCGACCTACGGCTCGGTCTCGCGTTACGGACTCATCGCCTTCGCCTCGTCGCTCGACCAAATTGGGCCGTTCGCGGTCACTGTGGAGGACGCGGCAGTGCTCCTCGAGGTCATTAGTGGACACGACCCGCTCGACAGCACTTCGCTTCCCGAACCGGCGTTCTCGTTGCTGTCGAGCCTCGAGTCCGGTGTCGCCGGCAAGCGGGTTGGTCTCGTGCGCGAACTCGTGGCCGGAAGCGACGAGGACGTCGAGCGCGCCGTCGCGCGAGCCGCGGACGTCCTCAAAGAGGCGGGCGCGACTCTGGTGGAGATGTCGATTCCCGAGCTCACCTTGGGACTGAGCGCCTACTACCTCATTGCTCCCGCGGAAGCCTCGAGCAATCTCGCGCGTTACGACGGCGTTCGGTACGGTCTGCGCATCGACGCCGACGATGTCGCGTCGATGAATGAGGCGACACGCACCGCGGGCTTCGGTCCCGAAGTGAAGCGCCGCATCATGCTCGGTACCTACGCCCTGTCGGCGGGTTACTTTGACGCTTACTACGGCCAAGCGCTCAAGGTGCGCACGCAGATGATCGCCGCGTTCTCTCGTGCCTACGCCGACGTCGATTTTTTGCTTGGAGCCACGACCCCGTCGGTGGCGTTCGAATTTGGGACCAAAACGAAAGACCCCATGGCGATGTATCTCAATGACGTCTTCACGATCCCGACCAACCTGTCCGGAGATGCCGCGATCTCGGTGCCCTTCGGAACGGGGGAGGCGAATCTGCCGGTCGGTGTGCAACTTCTTGGTCCGGGACGTAGCGAGCCGACGTTGTTCGCGGCCGCGCGTGTTCTCGAGAAGGCGGAGGGTCGCTGATGGCGTTGCCCGAGGGTTGGGAAATGGTCGTGGGTCTCGAGGTCCACACGGAGCTCAAGACCGCCACGAAGTTGTTCTGTGGCTGTGAGAATGCCTTCGGCTCCGAGCCGAATAGTCGCGTGTGCCCCGTCTGTCTCGGACTGCCGGGATCGCTGCCCGTGCTCAACGAGCGCGCGGTCGAACTGGCCATGGCCATCGGTATCGCGCTGCACTGCACGATTGCCCCGTCGACATTCCACCGCAAGAACTACTTCTATCCGGACATGCCGAAGGACTACCAGATCTCCCAGTACGACCTGCCGATTAACGCGCGCGGGTACCTGGATCTCCCGGACGGGTCACGCGTCACTATCGAGCGCGCTCACCTGGAAGAGGACACCGGCAAGACCACGCACCTGGGTGGCAGTGGTCGCATTCACGGGGCCGACCGATCGCTCGTGGACTACAACCGCTCGGGCGTGCCGCTCGTGGAGATCGTGTCCGGACCCGACATTCGCACTCCCGAACAAGCCCGCGCCTACGCGGCGGAGCTTCGCGGGATTCTGATTGCGACCGGCGCCTCAGACGGACGCATGGAGGAAGGCTCCATGCGTATCGACGCCAACGTCTCGGTGCGCAAGTCCGGTGATCCTTTCGGCACGCGCTGCGAAATTAAGAACCTGAACTCCCTGAGGTCTCTGACGCGCGCTATTGAATACGAAGCACTCCGACAGATTGACGTCATCGAAGATGGCGGCACGATTCGCCAGGAGACCCGACACTGGGACGAAGTGGCCGGCGAGACGTCAACCATGAGAACCAAGGAAGAGGCGGAGGATTACCGCTACTTCCTCGAGCCTGATCTCGTCGAGTTGGCGCCCGAACAGGCTTGGCAGGACCGCGTCCGCGACGGTCTTGGACCTATGCCCGCCGCCCGTCGCGCCACTCTGGCCGCATTGCTGAGTGACCCGCAGCCCGCGCAACTCGACGCGATTGAAGTCGTCGTCGACTTGTCCTTGGACGACTACGTGCACGCGGCGCACGAGGCCGGCGCCGACGTGGCGATCGCTCTCGCGCGCGCGGCGAACGAGATCGCGGCGAACATCGATGGCCGCGCGAACTTGACGCCCAGTGCCTTCAGTCACACCGTCCTCATGGAGCAGCGAGGGGAACTCTCCGCCACGCAGGCGAAGACCGTTCTCGGCGACCTGCTCACGAGTGGGGGAGACCCCGTCGCGATTGCGGCGGCGCGAGGATTCGAACAGCTTTCGGCCGACTCCCTCGCGGACACGGTGGCGACTCTCATCGTCGAGAACCCCGACGAATGGCAGCGCTACCGCGAGGGCGACGACAAGCTGGCGCAGTTCTTCATCGGTCTGGTCATGAAGGCCACGCGAGGGCAAGCCAACGGCAAGGCCGTGATCGCAGAATTGCAACAGCGACGCTAGGTGTCCCGAAGGAGGGCTCGTGGCCCCGTGGCCGGTCGCGCGCTCTCGGGTCTCACCCTCGCGGGTCTCTTGCGCTCGGCGTCAACCTGTGTCAGACTGCTCACGTGCGTAACACTGAGTCGTTTCTTCTTGTAGTAGGCAATCGCCGAGGGTAGGCACGACGCTGCACATACCTGAGGCCTCCCGAAAACGGGAGGCCTTTTTTATTTCCTCAACACAAAGGACAATCGTGGAACTGACTGGAGCCCAAGCGCTGATCAAGAGCCTTGAGCAGCAGGGCGTGGACGTGATCTTCGGGCTGCCCGGTGGCGCAATCTTGCCGGTGTACGACCCGCTGATCGATTCGACGATCCGCCACATCCTGGTGCGGCACGAGCAGGGCGCCGGCCACATGGCTGAGGGTTACGCACTCGCGACCGGGCGCCCGGGTGTCGCCATGGTCACGAGTGGTCCGGGCGCCACCAACATCGTCACGCCCATTGCCAACGCGCACATGGACTCAACACCACTGGTCGTCATCACCGGTCAGGTGGCGTCGGGCTCCATTGGTACTGACGCCTTCCAGGAGTGCGACATTACGGGCATCACGTCGGGCATCACGAAGCACAATTTCCTCGTGTCGTCCGCGGCCGAACTGCCGCGCGTGATCGCCGCAGCCTTCCACCTCGCCACGACGGGACGACCTGGTCCCGTCCTCGTCGACGTGCCCAAAGACATCGCGCAGAGCACCATGGAGTGGTGGTGGCCGAGCACCATCGAAGAACTCGACCTTCCGGGTTATCGACCTTCGAGCCCCATCGACGAAAGCGCGGTCGAGAACGCGGTGGCTCTCCTCGCGACGGCCGAGCGTCCGGTTCTCTACGTGGGTGGCGGCACTCTCAAAGCGCGGGCCACCGCCGAGTTGCTCGCCTTCGCCGAACGCACGGGCATTCCCGTCGTCACGACGTTGATGGCGCGCGGCGCCTTCCCCGACTCGCACCCGCAGCACCTCGGCATGCCGGGCATGCACGGTTTTTACGCGGCGGTGGCGGCGATGCAGCGTAGTGATCTTCTGATCTCCCTGGGGGCCCGCTTTGATGACCGGGTGACGGGACGCTTGGACGGATTCGCGCCCGACGCAAAGGTCATCCACATCGACATCGATCGCGCCGAGATCAATAAGGTTCGTCGCGCGGACGTCGCTCTTGTGGGTGACGTCCGCGAGATGCTGACCGCCCTCGATGCGGCCGGTGCGATGCCGGGATCGCTCGATGCGTGGTGGCGTCAGATTCACGAGTGGCAACGAGACTTCCCGTTGACCTACGACGAGCCCAGCACCGACGGACCGCTGCGACCCCAAGCGGTGATTGAAGCCATCGCGCGGACCGCCGCCCCGGGAACGATTGTGGCGTCCGGCGTGGGTCAGCACCAGATGTGGGCGGCCCAACACTGGAAGTACGAGGAGCCCGGCACGTGGATCAACTCCGGGGGCGCCGGCACCATGGGATTCGGGGTCCCGGCGGCGATCGGCGCCAAAGTCGGCCGACCGGACCGCACGGTGTGGACCATTGATGGCGACGGTTGCTTCCAAATGACCGCACAGGAGTTGGTGACGGCGCGGGCCGAAGGAATTCCGATCAAGGTCGCGATCTTGAACAACGCGTACCTCGGCATGGTGCGCCAATGGCAAGAAATGTTCTACGACGAGCGCTACAGCGAGGTCTATCTGTCGCCCGACCTGCCCGACTACGTCAAGTGGGCCGAAGCCATGGGTTGCGTGGGCTTACGCGCCACCACGCTCGACGAGGTCGACGCGGTCATCGCGGAGGCGAACGCGATTAACGACGTGCCTGTCGTGATTGACTTCCGCACCGACGCCGCCGAGAAGGTCTTCCCGATGGTGCCGTCGGGCGCGTCGAATGACGACATTCTCGTCCACCCCCGTCAACGAGGAGGCCGCGCGTGAGCGCCACACCCGAACCCTACGTAGGACCCACCACGACGTCACCGGTGACCCACCACATCCTGTCCGTGCTGGTGGAGAACAAAGCGGGTGTGCTCGCGCGCATCGCCGGACTTTTCGCCCGACGTGGCTTCAACATCTATTCGCTCGCCGTCGCGCCCGCCGAGGGGCACGCGCGCTTCTCGCGCATCACGATCGTGGTGGACGCCGAGACGACGCCGCTCGAACAGATCGTCGGGCAATTGGACAAGCTGGTGAATGTCGTGGCCATTACGGACTTGGCCCCCCGCGACGCGATCGAGCGCGAGCTTCTTCTCGCCACCGTTCCGCTGACGGACGAGAACCGGTCCGCGGTTCTCGACGCCGTCGCGAGCGCGGGAGCGTCCATCGTGGACGTGGACGCGCGCGCGGTCACGATCATGCTCGCCGGCACGCCGGCGGGCTGTGACCACTTTGAGCGACGACTGGAATCATTCGTTGACGTCGAGCTGCACCGCACCGGTCGCGTGGCGCTTTCGCGACTCGGGACCAAGAAGAACTAGAAAAGACACTGGAAAAGGAGAAACATGACCACGATGTATTACGAGACGGACGCGTCGCCGGAGTTGTTGAAGGGTAAGAAGATCGCGGTGCTCGGGTACGGATCCCAGGGTCACGCGCACGCCCTCAACTTGAAGGACTCGGGACACGACGTCGTGGTCGGACTACGACCTGATTCGGCGTCCATCGCCAAGGCCGAAGACGCGGGACTCACGGTCACGTCGATTGCCGACGCGGCCAAGGCCGCCGACATCATCATGGTGCTCCTGCCCGACACCGAGCAGAAGCGCATCTATGACGAGGACATTGCTCCGCACCTGAGCGCGGGCAAGGCGCTGTTCTTCGCTCACGGTTTCAACATTCGCTTCGACTTGATCAACCCGCCCGAGGATGTGGACGTCGCGATGGTGGCGCCCAAGGGCCCCGGCCACTTGGTGCGACGCACCTACGTGGAGGGCGGCGGTGTGCCGGCCCTCATTGCTGTCCACCAGGACGCCACCGGTCACGCCAAGGGTCTGGCGCTCGCCTACGCCCACGGGATTGGCGCGACACGTGCCGGCGTTCTCGAGACCACCTTCACCGAAGAGACCGAGACCGACTTGTTCGGGGAACAGGCGGTTCTCTGTGGTGGCGTCTCGGCCCTCGTGCGCGCGGGATACGAAACGCTCGTCGAAGCCGGGTATCAGCCGGAGAGCGCGTACTTCGAATGCCTGCACGAACTCAAATTGATTGTTGACCTCATGTACGAACAGGGCATCACGGGTATGCGCTTTTCCATCTCGGACACCGCGGAGTACGGCGACCTGACCCGAGGCTCGCGCATCATCAATGACGCAGTCAAGGCGGAGATGAAGGAAGTTCTCGCCGAAATCCAGGACGGTCGCTTCGCCGCTGAGTGGATCAAGGAAAACGAGATCGGTCGTCCTCGTTACCGCGAACTGAAAGAAGCGGGCCGCCGTCACCCGATCGAGTCGGTCGGTGCGCAGTTGCGCGAGATGATGCCGTTCGTCACCGCCGGTAAGCAGAAGGTCGAAGACATTTCGGGCGGCGACACCGACTAACGAAACGACAAAGCCCCCCACCGCCACGTGCAGTGGGGGGTTTTGTCGTTTTTGGACGCCCAACGTGGTTCCCGTCGCGGTCCGGCGACCCGTCACCCCCGAGTGTCATAGTGGTTCCATGAGCAGCCTCGACATCCTCACTCGCGCCACGAAGGACTTTTCTGAGCGTCTGGACGCCGTTGGGGCCCACGAGTGGGACACACCAACACCCAATGACGAGTGGAACGTCCGTCAGGTGGTCGCCCACGTCGTGGGTGGGAACAACATGGCGGTGGCCCTACTCGAAGGGGCCAGTGCGGAGGAGGCGAAAGCGCTTCTCGACGCCAGCGAGACTCTCGATGATCCGGTCGCGGCCTTCCACAGCTCCAGCGTGGCGCAGGCGACTGCGTTCGCGCAGGTCGGAGCCCTCGAGCGCGTATGCCATCACCCGCTGATGGACGTCTCGGGTGAACAGCTCCTTGGATTTCGCTTCATGGACCTGAGCCTTCACGCGTGGGACCTGGCCCGAGCCCTCAGACTCGAAGAGACGCTCGACGAAGTGGTTGTCGACGCCGTGTGGACGAACATGTCACCGCTCGCTCCGTTCATTGGAACCCTCGGCATCTTCGGCGAGGGACCTAGCGGGGCGGTGTCGGACGACGCGCCGCTGCAGCTGCGCCTCTTGGACCTGACGGGTCGTCGCCCCTAGTTGCCGAGGGCGTTCACGACGAAGTCGATGCTCGCGGTGAGTGCCGCGATGTCACTCGGATCAATCGCGGGGAACATCGCGATGCGCAACTGGTTGCGACCCAACTTGCGGTAGGGCTCGGTGTCGAGAATGCCGTTGGCGCGCAGCACCTTCGCGACGGCCGCCGCATCGACGTCGTCGGCGAAATCGATGGTCGCAACAACCTTGGAGCGCTGATCGGGATTGGTGACGAACGGGGTCGCGTACTCGGAGGCTTCGGCCCAGTTGTACATGATCTCTGCGGACTGCGCCGAGCGACCGGCGCTGAACGACAATCCGCCGTTCTCGTTGAACCATTGCACCTGGCTCGCGAGCAGGTGCAATGTCATGAGCGACGGCGTGTTGTAGGTCTGGTTGAGCCGCGAGTTGTCCAAAGCGATCTTCAGGTCGAGGAACGCTGGCGTCCAACGACCCGAACCGGCGAGGCGCTCAATGCGCTCAACGGCGAGGGGCGAACACAGAGCGAGCCATAGCCCACCGTCGGACGCGAACGACTTCTGGGGGGCGAAGTAGTAGCAGTCGAATTGCGTCGGGTCAACGACGAGTCCTCCGGCGGCCGACGTCGCATCAACGGCCACGAGGGCGGTCGATTGCGACGGACGCGTGATGTTCATCGCGACACCCGTCGACGTCTCATTGTGCGTCAGGGCGTACGTGTCAACGGACGGGTCGTAGATCGCTTCGGGGTGAGTACCCGGCTCCGACTTGATGATTTCGGGATCTCCGAGGTGCGGCGCGTCCTTGACCGCGGTGGCGAACTTGGAGGAGAACTCGCCGAAGCTGAGGTGCTGTGAACGGTGGTCGACGATGTGAAACGTCGCCGCATCCCAGAACGCGGTGGTGCCGCCGTTGCCGAGGAGAACTTCGTAGCCGTCGGGGAGTGAGAACAACTGGCTGAGTCCTTCACGCACTTCGCCCACCTTGTTCTTCACCGTCGATTGGCGGTGCGACGTGCCGAGATACGTTCCGGCGTCGGCGACCAACGCGTCGATTTGCTCGTGACGCACTTTGGACGGGCCGCAACCAAAGCGTCCGTCGCGCGGAAGAAGGTCGGCAGGGATTCGGATGTCGGGGGATGAACTCATAGACTCATTCTTACTGATCAAGGGAATGGACCGAACATGTCGTCGCGGGTAAGTGATCTTCTCGGGGGTTTGGCCCCCTCAGCCACGTTGGCGGTGGACGCGAAAGCGAAGGCGTTGAAGGCCGCGGGAGAACCCGTCATCGGCTACGGCGCCGGCGAGCCCGACTTCGCGACGCCCGCCCACATCGTGGAAGCCGCGGCGCAGGCGTGTTTTGATCCCGCGAATCACAAGTACACGCCGACGGCCGGTTTGCCGGATCTTCGAGAGGCGATTGTCGCGAAATCCCTTCGTGATTCAGGTCTTGAGACGACTGCGTCCCAGGTGCTCGTCACCAACGGCGGCAAGCACGCGGTCGCGACGGCGCTCATGACCCTCGTGGACCCGGGCGACGAAGTGTTGATTCCCGCGCCCTTCTGGACGACCTACCCCGAAGCCGTGTACCTGGCGCGAGGCGTGCCGGTGCCGGTGGCGACCTCGGAAGCCAACGGATTCCGGGTCACCGTCGACGAGTTAGAACGCGCGCGGACACCGAAGACCAAGGTTCTGGTGTTCGTATCGCCCTCGAATCCCACCGGCGCAGTGGTACGTCCCGACGACGTTGCCGCGATCGGACGATGGGCGGCCGAGCACGACATCTGGGTCCTGTGCGACGAGATCTACGAGCACCTGACCTACGGGGATGCGCGCCACGTCTCACTGCCCGTGGTGACCCCCGAAATCGGTGATCGGTGGGTCGTCGTCAATGGTGTGGCGAAGACCTACGCGATGACGGGTTGGCGCATTGGTTGGATGATTGGACCGAGCGACGTGATGAACGCCGCGATCAATTACCAGAGCCAAACCACGTCCAACATTTCGAATGTGTCCCAGAAGGCCGCCGTCGCCGCCCTCACGGGAGACCTCTCTGCGGTTGCCGAGATGCGTGCCGCGTTCGACCGCCGCCGTCAAGCGATGACGTCACAACTGAACGCCATTGAGGGCGTCACCTGTGCGGAACCCGAAGGCGCCTTCTACTGCTTCCCGAACGTGACCGGCTTGCTCGGGCGTCCGCTCGGCGGCCGCACCGCAACGACGTCGGCCGAACTCGCCGAGGTGTTGCTCGAGACGATCAAAGTCGCCGTTGTCCCGGGCGAAGCCTTCGGGGCCCCCGGCTACTTCCGCTTGAGTTACGCCCTCGGGGACGCTGATCTGGCCGAGGGTCTCGCCCGGTGGGCCGACCTCGTCGCGAAGGGATAACACCCGTCGGGGCTCCTAGTCGCATCCCCTAGCCTGAGGGGTGAGAGAAAGGTGCCGTCGTGGCTCGAGTATTGGTAACTGAGGAGATCGCGGAGTCGGGCTTGAACCAGCTACGCGCCGCCGGACACGAAGTGGATGTCCGCGTCGGATTGAGTCCCGAAGAACTGCTGAGTGTCATTCCTGGCGCTCACGCCCTCATCATTCGCTCCGCCACCAATGTGGATGCCGCCACCCTCGAAGCCGGCCGCGACCTCATCGTCGTGGGTCGTGCCGGTATTGGTCTCGACAACGTCGACGTCGCCAAGGCCACCGAACTGGGCGTGATGGTCGTCAATGCACCGCAGTCCAACATCCTGTCCGCGGCCGAGCAGACCATGGCTCTGCTCATGGCCCAGGCACGCAATGTGCCCCAAGCGCACAGTGCGCTGAAGAACGGAAAATGGGAGCGCTCGAAGTGGGAAGGTGTCGAGCTCTACGGCAAGACGCTCGGCGTGGTCGGCCTCGGCAAGATTGGTGCGCTCGTCGCGCAGCGCGCCCTGGCCTTCGGCATGCGTCTCGTCGCCTACGACCCCTTCATCTCCGAGGACCGCGCCCGTCACATGGGCGTGGAGCTCATGAGCCTGGACGACCTTTTGGCGCAGAGTGACTTCATCACGATCCACCTGCCGAAGAACAAGGAGACCACGGGTCTACTGGACGCCAAGGCTCTCGCCAAGACGAAGCGCGGCGTGCGCATCATCAACGTTGCTCGCGGTGGCATCGTCGTCGAGGCTGACCTCGCCGAAGCCATCAAGGGTGGCCACGTGCAAGGCGCCGCTCTGGACGTGTTCGAAAAGGAACCCTGCACGGAGTCCCCTCTCTTTGAATTGCCGTCCGTCGTCGTGGCGCCGCACCTCGGGGCCTCCACCGCCGAGGCGCAGGACAAGGCCGGTGTGACGATCGCCGAGCAGGTGCAACTCGCCCTCGCCGGCGACTTTGTGCCCTTCGCGGTCAACGTGTCGGCGGGAGAAGTGTCCGACGTCGTG
This sequence comes from uncultured Actinomycetes bacterium, assembly GCA_903873775.1. Lineage (GTDB taxonomy): Bacteria > Actinomycetota > Acidimicrobiia > Acidimicrobiales > RAAP-2 > RAAP-2. The sequence goes on along the minus strand of CAIQPR010000019.1, from coordinate 13,195 downwards.
CGACCGTTCATGGGTCTCGCCGAACTTCTCGGCCGTTTCATTGGAGGCCTCCTCGATGGTCACTCCGCCGACCTCGAAGTCATTTACCAGGGCGAGCTCGCGGGCGCGGGCACCAAGATCCTCACTCTGTGCGCACTGAAGGGTCTCTTCGCCGCTACGGGGCACGACGAGGCGTCCTTCGTGAACGCGCCGGCTCTCGCTGCCGAGCTCGCCGTCGCGTACCACGAGTCGTCGACGACCGTGTCGGAGGATTACCACAACCTCATCACGGTTCGCTCCGGTGACCACGAGGTCTCGGGAACCCTCGCCACTGTCGGCACCCGCGTCGAGCCGCGCATCGTGACCGTTGATGGTCACAGCGTCGAAATTCCGCCCGCCGCTTCCATGCTCGTCGTGCGCAATGACGACCGTCCCGGGATGATCGGTCTCGTGGGCGTGGCCCTGGGCGAAGCGGGCATCTCCATCTCTTCGATGGCGGTGGGCCCGAGCCCGACGGTGGGCAGCGCGATGATGGTGCTGTCTACGTCGGCACCCACGCCCGCGCCGGCGATTGAGGCTCTTCGTGGATCGGCCGGTATTACCGACCTCCACGTGATCACGCTGAAGTAAGTCCTCGCGGCACTCGACGAAGGGTGCGGCAAGGATGTCGTCGGTTTCACGACTGGCTCGTTGAACCAAAGAACCCCCGCTCGCTGGCGCGAGCGGGGGTTCTTTGGTTGTGGAGCGGGTTGCTCCTAGAACAGGCTGATCACATCAATGCGGTCGAGCACGTCCTTCGTGAGGAGCGGAATGGCCTTGAGGGCCTGCATGTTCTCCACCACTTGCTCCGGCGTCGACGCACCGGTGATGACCGTCGACACGTTCGGGTTCTTTGCGCACCAGGCGATGGACAGTTCCGCGAGCGACACGCCGAGTTCATCGGCGATGGTCTTCAGCTCGGCCACCTTGGCGTTGCGCTTCTCGTTGGTCAGCTGATCCTTCAACCATTCGTACCCCGGCAGCGTCGCGCGAGATCCTTCGGGAATGCCGTTGATGTACTTACCCGTGAGCAGACCCGACGAGAGCGGCGACCACGTCGTGAGTCCGTAGGAGAAGTCTTCGTAGAGACGCTTGTACTCCTTCTCGACGCGGTCGCGCCAGAAAATGTTGTACTGCGGCTGGTCCATGACCGGCTTGTGGAGGTGGTGCTTGTCCGCGATGTCCCACGCGGTGCGAATCTCGTCCGCACTCCACTCCGAAGTGCCCCAGTAGAGGGCCTTGCCCTGGGTGATCATGTCACTCATGGCCCACACCGTCTCCTCGATCGGCGTGTGGGCGTCGGGACGGTGACAGAAGACGAGGTCCACGAAGTCGAATCCGAAGCGCTGGAGCGACCCGTCGATGGCCTGCGTCAAGTACTTGCGGTTCAGGGTGTTGCGCATGTTGACGTCCGGGTAGAGGCCCCAGAACAACTTCGTCGAGACCACGTATTCGTGACGCTTCCACCCGAGCTTGCGGATTGCTTCGCCCATGATGCGCTCCGACTCACCGGCGGCGTATCCCTCGGCGTTGTCAAAGAAGTTGACGCCGGCGTCGCGCGCGGCCTTCAGGCAGGAGGCGGCGTAGTCAACGTCCAGCTGGCTGCCGAACGTTACCCACGAGCCGAAACTCAACACACTGACTTTGAGTCCCGATCCGCCGAGACGGCGATATTCCATGTCCACGATGTCCCCTTTTTGTCGAGATAACCGGACTAGGTCTACCAGTCCCGGAGGGGGCGACGTGCGGACTACGCGGCTCGATTCTCGGGGACGGCGGGCCACTGGTCGAAGGTGACGGGACCGCGATCGGCTCGCGACGAACCCCGCACGAGACCGACGATCGCCGCAATGATGGCGCCGAGAACGGCGAGCAGGGCGATCTTGACGAGAAATTTCAGGATGGTGGCGAGCGCGTGCACCACACCAACTTACTGGTCGCATATGGCGCAATTGCCGGAGATCTAGTGTGACCTCCAGTGTGACGCCGAAAACGGCGGGACTTCGGGGGGAACGACATGACGACGGACCACGTCATCGACGAGGCGGACCGCGACGCACTGCGGGCCAAGTATCGCGCCGAGCGCGCCAAGCGCATTCGTCCCGAGGGGAATGATCAGTACATCGAGCCGACTGGTCGTTTCGCCCACTTCCTGGACGACCCTTACGTAACACAGACGCCCCGCGAACCGATCAACCGAGATGTCAATGTCGCGATCGTGGGCGCGGGCTTCGCCGGACTGACGTCCGGGGCGCGTTTGCGCCAGGCCGGGGTCGAGGACATTTGGTTGATTGACGGGGCTGGAGATGTGGGCGGTGCGTGGTACTGGAACCGGTATCCCGGCGCCATGTGCGACACCGCCGCGATGATCTACTTACCGCTCCTCGAGGAGACGGGCTATCGCCCCTCGATGAAGTACGTCCCGGCAGCCGAGATCTTTGCGCACGCCCAGCGCATCGCCACGACGTTCAATCTCTATGAGAACGCCCTGTTCTCCACCGCTGTCAGTGGCCTCACGTGGGATGAGGACAGCGAGCGTTGGCACATCACCACCTCACGGGGCGATCTCCTGCGCGCGCGCTTCGTACTGGCGGGCACGGGCCCCCTTCACCGACCAAAGCTTCCCGGTATTGAGGGGCTCGAGACCTTTGAGGGTCACTGTTTTCACACCAGTCGATGGGACTACGCCTACACCGGTGGCTCGCGTTCGGGAGAGCCGATGACGCTGCTCGCCGACAAGCGCGTGGGCATCGTCGGCACCGGAGCGACGGGCGTGCAGTGCATTCCGCACATCGCGCGTGCCGCCGGGGATCTCTTCGTCTTCCAGAGAACGCCCAGTTCGATTGACGTACGTAACAATGCGCCGATTGACCCCGCCTGGTACGACGCGCTGCCGTCGGGCTGGCAGTACGACTGGCTGACCAATTTCGCCACTCTGCAAACGGGCGGCTTCGCGAACCAGGACTACGTCATGGACGGCTGGACGGACATTTCGATTCGCATTCGTGATCGCGTCGTCGCCAATCTCGCAACGGAGGGCTTAACCCCCGAAGCGATGCGCAAGGCCTACGAGGAGTCCGACGACGAGAAGATGGCAGAGATCCGCGCGCGGGTCAGCGCCATCGTTCGCGATCCTGCCACCGCGGAGGGACTGAAACCCTGGTACCGGCAGTTGTGCAAGCGTCCGTGCTTCCACGACGAATATCTCGACGCGTACAACCGCGACAATGTCCACTTGGTCGACACCGATGGGCGCGGCGTCGAGCGCGTGGACGCCACTGGCGTGTGGGTGGGGGACACCCACTACCCGCTGGACTGCCTCATTTTCGCCTCCGGTTTCGAAGTCGGTACCGAGTACGCCCGGCGGGCCGGATTCGAGACCATCGGCCGCGACGGCGAGACCTTGAGCGATCACTGGTCAAAGGGCATGACCTCCCTGCACGGACTGAACGTGGCCGGATTCCCGAATTTCTTCCTGTTGGGTTTCGCCCAAGCGGGAAATCTGTTTTCGAACGTGACGCACAACTTCGTCGAATCGGGCACGACGACTGCCGCGATCATTCGCCACGCGTTGTCGACGAATGCCACGCGCGTGGAGGTTGACCCCGCTGCCGAGGAGGCGTGGGTGGCGCTGGTGGAAACAGCGCCGACGTCGTTTCTCTTCGATCCCGAGTGCACGCCGGGCTATTACAACAACGAAGGTCAGGAAATGACGACAAAGACTCTCCGTCAGACGCGGGGATATCCGGAAGGACCGGTGGCGTTCTTTTCCTACATCGATCGTTGGCGCACGTCGGGTGACTTCACGGGACTTCGCTTTTCCTAGAACGGCGGTCTGTCGCTGGCGACGCCGCCGTAGTAGAATGCGAGCTGTGAAGGTGAACCACCGCAACGGACTTCTGCTTCGATAGGGCGGGCGCTGCGCGCTCGCCCGTGACCTCCCGCCGGTGCGGGAGGTTTTTCGTTTCTGACGTTCATTGCCGAGAGAAAAGGAAGGCTATGGCCCCGCAACCCCAGCAGCCCAGCCCCATGCCGTTCTCGAAGTATCGCGCGACTATCCCCGTGGATCTCGCCGATCGGACGTGGCCCAATCAACGACTTACGGCGGCACCTCTGTGGTGCAGCGTGGACTTGCGAGATGGGAATCAGGCGTTGATCGACCCGATGGATCCCGAGCGCAAGTTGGCGATGTTCGAACAGCTCGTCGCCATGGGATTCAAGGAAATCGAGGTGGGCTTTCCGTCGGCGTCGCAGCCCGACTTCGATTTCGTGCGAGAGATCATCGAGCGCGACTTGATTCCCGACGACGTCACCATCCAAGTGCTGACCCAGTGCCGTGAAGACCTGATTCGTCGGACCTACGAATCACTCCACGGCGCGCGCCAGGCGATCGTCCACTTTTACAACTCGACCTCGACTCTCCAGCGCCGGGTCGTCTTCGGTCTCGATATGGCCGGAGTAACCGAGATCGCCACGTCGGCCGCCGCCCTGTGTCGTTCTCTCGAGTCCACGTCGCCCACGACGCGATTTCGCTACGAGTACTCACCGGAATCTTTCACCGGCACCGAGCTCGCGCACGCGGTCGAGATCTGCAACGCCGTGATCGACGTGATCGATCCGACCCCCGAGTGGCCACTGATTTTGAATCTCCCCGCGACGGTCGAAATGTACACACCCAATCTCTACGCCGACGCCATTGAGTGGTTCCTGCGCACCGTGAATCGTCGTGAGTCCGTGGTGCTCTCGCTGCATCCTCACAACGACCGCGGCACTGCGGTGGCCGCCGCCGAACTGGGCGTGCTCGCGGGCGCGGACCGGGTCGAAGGGACGCTCTTTGGCAATGGCGAGCGCACGGGCAACGTGGACGTCGTCACGTTGGCGATGAATCTGTTCTCACAAGGTGTAGATCCCGAACTGGACATCTCGGACATCGACAAGGTGCGCCACGTCGCCGAGTACGCGAATCGACTGCCGATTCACCCTCGCCACCCGTACGTCGGCGAGCTCGTCTACACCGCCTTTTCGGGCTCTCACCAGGACGCCATCAAGAAGGGCATGACCGCCATTGGGTCCGACTACGACGTGTGGGAAGTGCCGTACCTGCCGATCGACCCCAAGCACACCGGACGCACCTACGAGGCGATTATTCGCGTGAACTCGCAATCGGGCAAGGGCGGCGTCGCCTACCTGCTGAGTGCGGAACACGGACTCGATCTTCCTCGAGCTATGCAGGTCGAGTTCTCTCGACAGGTCCAAGAAATTACCGAGACCTCGGGTACCGAGATCTCACCGGTCGAAATTTGGGATGTCTTTACGTCCACGTACCTGCCGGACAATCCCGCGATTCAACTGTTCAGTTCCGAAGTCGCGGCGGACAGCACCCTGACGCGGATCTTCGCCCAGCTCGTTGTGGATGGTCAGCACATGACCGTCAAGGGCGAAGGTAACGGACCGATCGACGCGTTGATGGCCGGTCTCCGTCAGGATTTGAATGTGGATTTCGCGATCCGCGACTACCACGAGCACGCACTGACCAGTGGTGCCGGTGCGTCGGCCGTGGCCTACGTCGAAGCCGAGGCGGCTGACGGGACGACGTGGTGGGGAGTGGGTATGAGTTCGTCGATCCTTGACGCGTCGCTCGCGGCGGTGATCTCGGCGGCCAACCGGCGGCGTTCCTAACCCTGCCGTGTAGCGGCCACAAGAAGACCCTAGAATTTTCTGATGCTCCATCTCTCTTTCGCGCACGTCGTCGGATGGTTGGGTGTCGCACTGAGTTTTCTTGCAACCTGGTATCAATTCCATCGAGTCCGCACCGTGGGTATTGACGGGGTCTCACTCACCACGTGGTTTCAGTTCTGCTTGATGGGTGGCTTTTGGATGTCCTACGGCGCCGCAGTGCACGACGTCGTGATCATTGCGGGCTCCTTGTTCTGCTGGCCCCTCCAAGCAGCGATTGTGATGCGCCTGTCACCGTTGCGTCAGCTGGGAACGCTGGCGCGCGCCGTGGCGTTCATCGGGGCGTGTTCATTGCTTCCGACCTTGGCGTTCGGATGGACGGCTGGTGTGTACGGGACCGGTGTGGCCATGGTGGCGAACCGGATGCCGCAGCTCACGAAGCTCGTTCGCCACAAGGGAGACATGGGCGTGTCGGTGGGTTCGTGGTCCATCGGTGCGGCCTGCAGCGCGATGTGGATTGTGTACTACATCCCCACCAAATTGTGGGCGCCGCTGATCTCCACCGCCGCGGCCATGTGCGGCAACATTGCCATCGCCGTGCTCGCGGCGTACCGTCACCGCCAGGCACTGTCAGATGACGTCGCGAACGTCGTCGCGGTTGCGGCCTAGTACGGCCACTCGCCCGTTGACCCGAGGGCTTTCGCCACGGGCGTCAACTTCAGCGACAGCAGGACCTTGTACAGAAGGTTCTTGGCGAAATACGGCAACTGCGCAATTTGGCGAATGAAGGAACCCACGCGCTGCGTCAGCGTGTTCTTGCCCTTGCGGAACTGTGTCATTGATTGCGAGCGACCCTCGTAGGTCCACTGCGACGACCAGAACGTCGTCACCGACAACGCGAGGGTGACGCCAATGGACGAAAAGGAGTCGTGCACGAGGAGGTGCCCGCCGTCGACAACCTTGGCGCCCCACTGCCGGATGTCCGCGGACGCCGGCGCGAAGCGGTGCGCTCCGTCGACGTACAGCAGGTCAACGTCGCCGGGGACGTCCACGAGAGCCGCGTCAGAGAATTTCCGCAAGTGCGTGACGCGGTCTCGCACGCCGGCGCGTTCGAGATTGGCGTTGAAGATCTGATTGTCCGTTTCGGCTTCCTCGGCAAACCCGTCGATCTCCTGCGGGCCACGGTCATTGCCGCCGTGGGGATCGATCGCGATGAGCTCCACGCCCTCGGGGGCGGCCGTCGCGAGGACACACATCGAGCGACCCTGGAAGGAGCCAATTTCGACCACCCGCGCTCCGGGGTGCAGTGCCTTGGCGTTATTCCACAGTCGGTGCGCTTGACCTTCGGTCATCCAGCCATTGACGTCCTTGAGCGACGCAAAGACTTCCTTGAATTCAGCCACAACGATCCTTCCCGGTCAGTGGGACGATTGTAGGGCACGGCCCTCGGCGTCAAAGAGTCCGGCGAGCGAAGGCCGACGAATATCCACGCCGGCTTCGTAGCGAGCAATATCGGCGTCGTGGCGCAGTGACAGGCCAATGTCGTCCCAGCCGTTCAGGAGTCGCTCACGCGTCATGGGGCTTAAGGAGAAATCACTTCGCCAGTCGTGTTCGGCGACTTCGATGGTGCCCTGGGCGACGTCGATCGTGATGATCGTCGAGGGGGTCTCGCGCACCAGGGCGAGGAGCTCGTCGAGGGCGGACGGCGATACTTCGACCGTCACGAGACCCTGTTTGGACGAATTGTTTTTGAAGATGTCGCCGAAACTCGAGGCCACGACCGCAGTGAATCCGTAGTCCATCAGCGCCCACACGGCGTGCTCGCGCGACGAGCCCGTGCCGAATCGCGCGCCGCCGATCAGAATCTCGGCTCCTTGATACTCAGGTTGATTCAGCACAAATGCCGGGTCGTCGCGCCATTCGGAAAACAATCCGCGACCGAAGCCCGTGCGCTCGACGCGCTTGAGCCAGTCTGAGGGGATGATCTGATCGGTGTCGACGTCGGACCGGTCGAGGGGAACGCCTCGTGCTTCGATGATGTGAACGGCCTTCATGCGGAGATCTCCGACGGTGTGGCGAATCGTCCCCGAATCGCGGTGGCCGCAGCGACCGAAGGGGAGACGAGGTGGGTGCGGCCACCGCGACCTTGCCGTCCCTCGAAATTTCGGTTCGATGTGGAGGCCGATCGTTGTCCGGGGGTCAACTGATCGGGATTCATGCCGAGGCACATCGAGCACCCGGGTTCGCGCCATTCGAATCCGGCGGCGAGAAAGATCTTGTCGAGCCCCTCGCGTTCGGCTTGTGCCTTTACGCGGTGCGAACCGGGAACAATGAGGGCGCGTACGCCGTCGGCAACACGTTGACCGTCCGCCACGCGGGCCGCCACGCGAAGGTCTTCGATCCGCGAATTCGTGCAGGAACCGATGAACACAATGTCGACGGGCACATCGCGGAGCCTCGTGCCCGGCGTGAGCGCCATGTACTCGAGCGATCGCCGGTCCGCGTCATCGACGGGCTCGGGAACAACACCGTTGACGGGTGCCACTTGGGCGGGATTTGTGCCCCAGGTCATATAGGGCGAGAGGGTGTTGGCGTCAATGACGATCTCCGCATCGAACATCGCATCATCATCCGTCGTGAGCGTGCGCCACTGGTCCGCGCGCACGTCGAATGCCTCGTCAGAGGGGACACCGGGTCGCCCGCGCAAGTACTCAATGGTCGTGTCATCCACGGCGACGAGGCCGGCGCGCGCGCCCGCTTCGATGCTCATGTTGCAGATGGTCATGCGCCCCTCCATGGACAGGGCGCGAATGACCGGACCGCGGTACTCAATGACGTACCCGGCACCGCCCCCGGTGCCGAGGGTCTGAATAATGGCGAGTGCGACGTCTTTGGCTTCGACGCCCTCGGGGAGTTCGCCCTCCACGGTCACCGACATCGTGCGGGGGCGCTGCTGGGGAATGGTCTGGGTGGCGAGGACGTGCTCAACTTCGCTCGTGCCGATGCCGAAGGCCAAGGAGCCAAAGGCGCCGTGGGTGGAGGTGTGCGAATCACCGCACACGATCACCATGCCCGGCTGCGTTACACCCAGTTCGGGTCCAATGACGTGGACGATGCCCTGATTCTCGTGTCCCCGTGGAAACAGGGTGATCCCGTATTCACGGCAGTTCTCTTCGAGGACGTCGAGTTGGCGTCGAGAAATAGGGTCCAGCACCGGAACGCTCAAGGGATCGGTCGGGACATTGTGGTCCGCCGTGGCGAGCGTGCGATCCGGTCGACGTACCGGTCGACCGTGGAGCCGCAGCCCGTCGAATGCTTGAGGGCTCGTGACCTCGTGAATGAGGTGAAGGTCAACGTACAAGAGAGTGGGTTCACCCTCCGGTGAGATCACGACGTGGTCGTCCCAGATCTTGTCGAAGAGGGTCCGCCCGGCCACGGTTACCGCAGACTCAGGATGGTGACGCGCAAGGCGCCGGAGGGCGCCTCGTATTCGACGGTGTCGCCCACCTTGTGCCCGAGAAGCGCCGCACCAAGGGGTGAGGTGGGAGACGCCACGAGGACGCCATCGGGCTTTTCCTCAATGGAGCCAATAAAGAAGTCTTGGGCGTCACTTTCGTCGTCGCCCTCATAGAGGACCGTCACGATCGAGGCGTGCGAGACTTCGTCGGAATCCTCGTCTCGTTCGACGATCTCGTGGTTGCGCAGGATCTGGTCGATCTGGCGAATGCGGGACTCCATCTTGCCCTGCTCGTCCTTGGCGGCGTGATAGTCGCCGTTCTCTGAGAGGTCGCCGAGGAGGCGCGCGGCCTCAATGACGCGAGCAATGTCGGTGCGACCCACCGTCGTGAGGTGGTCGTACTCCGCTTGGAGCTTGTCAAGCGTCTCTTGGGTGATGCGGTGGATTTCGGCAGGCACGGACAATCCTTCGTCGCGGTGAGAGGTCATTCTACCGTTGGCGCCGTTCGTCCCTCAGCGAGCCGGTTTGCCTTGCACGCAGCGAGCCAGCGAAACTACAGGGCGGAAGGGACGTTGTCATGGCGCAGCAGCACACGCACCGGGTCGCCGTTATCGGTGGGGACGGAATTGGACCGGAGGTGGTGCGAGAAGCGCTGCGGGTCATTGACGCCGTCGGCGTGACACTCGCCACCACCGACTTTGACCTGGGGGCTGCGCGCTACTTGCGCGACGGCTTCGTTCTCGACGACGACACCCTCGAAGAATTGCGTAGTTATGACGCGATTCTCCTCGGTGCCATTGGACCGGCGCTCGGCGACACGCGGATTCCGGGAGGGACGCTCGAGCGGGGACTTTTATTGCGACTGCGCTTCGGGCTCGATTTGTACATCAACTACCGACCTTTCCGTGGGGTTCCCGGGTCGATCGCCGACGGACACTCGTTCGCCATTGTGCGCGAGAACACCGAAGGCCCGTACGCCGGCGAAGGCGGGGTCCTTCGTCACGGCACACCGCACGAAATCGCGACGCAAGGTTCCGTCAACACGCGCTTCGGCGTTGAGCGCTGCGTGAGGTACGCCTTCGAGCGAGCTGCCGCTCTGGAGGTCCCGAAGGTCACCCTCGTGCACAAGACCAATGTGCTCACCTACGCCGGGGATCTCTGGCAGCGGGTCACCACGCAGGTGGCGAGCGAGTACCGCGCCATCGCGGTGGACTACAACCACGTCGACGCGGCGTGCATCTACCTGGTGGACGACCCCACCCGCTACGGGATCATCGTGACCGACAATCTCTTCGGGGACATCTTGAGTGATCTCGCCGGCGCCGTGAGCGGGGGGATTGGATTTGCGGCCTCGGGCAACTTGAATCCCGCCCGAACGGGCCCGTCGTTGTTCGAGCCCGTCCACGGCGCGGCTCACGACATCGCGGGGACGGGGCGCGCGAATCCTCTCGCGGCCATTTCGTCGGCCGCCCTGATGCTCGAACACCTCGGCGAAATGTCCGCGGCGCGACGCGTCGAGGTCGCGGTGGCAGAATTTGATGCAGACGTTCACCAGCTCACGACGAGTGGCGTCACTGACGAACTATTGAAGAGGTTGTAGATGCCGATTACCCCGACCAAGAAGATCTGGATGGACGGCGAGTTCGTCGACTGGGAGAAGGCGACGATTCACGTCCTAACGCACGGACTCCACTACGGCACGGGTGCCTTTGAGGGCATCCGGGCGTACCCCACCGCGTCGGGACCCGCGATCTTCCGTTTGCGCGAGCACATGGTGCGACTCGTGAACTCCTGCAAGATCCTCATGATCGACGTGCCGTTCTCGGTTGACGAGTTGTGCCAAGCGGCCATCGAGACCGTGCGCGTGAACGAGATGGAGAACGGGTGCTACTTGCGACCTCTCGTCTACCTCGGGTACGGGGAGATGGGCGTGAACCCGTTGCCGGCGCCGGTGAACGTGGCCCTGGCCTGCTGGCCGTGGGGTGCTTATCTCGGCGATGACGGACTGAACAACGGCGTGCGTATGAAGATTTCCTCGTGGCGACGCCACGATCCCAACGCTATGCCGACGGCCGCGAAGGCGACCGGTATGTACCTCAATTCAGGTCTGGCCAAGATTGAAGCCTTGAAGTCCGGCTACGACGAAGCGATCATGCTCGGGCCCGACGGACAGATTTCGGAATGCACGGGGGAGAACCTCTTCATCGTGCGCAACGGCGTGATTGTTACTCCGCCCTCCTCCGAGGCGGGCGCGCTGCCCGGGGTCACGCAGGACTCCGTCACCACGATCGCGAGGGATCTGGGTATTGAGGTGCGTTTTGAAGCCATGATTCGCACCGACTTGTACATCGCCGACGAGGCCTTCCTGACGGGAACGGCCGCCGAAGTGGTGCCGATTCAGTCGGTCGACGAACGCATTGTCGGCGACGGTCGTCCGGGTCCCATCACCAAGCAGATCCAGTCGACGTACTTCGCGGCCGTGCGCGGAGAACTGCCCCAGTACGAGGGTTGGCTCACGCGCGCCTGATCGCGGTTCGCCCGGCGGGCGAGTAATCTCCAAGCGTGACGCAGCCCTCCTTTGTCCCTGTCCCGGCCGCCAGTGCCGTGCGACCCACTATGACGACGGAAACCCCCGAGATTGGCCGCCCCAAGAAGGCGGGACTGCTCGGCGCGCCGCACGCCGGCACCGGAACGGGCCACGGAACGCCGGGACCTGACGCGGGGTACGCCCTCACCCTGGCGGAGCATTTTCTTCATCACGTGACCCTCGCCGCCGGCGACAGCCACCACGATCTCGAGGTGGGACTCGCGGCACTCGCCTCGAAGCGCGCGGGGTTGGTCGGACGGGGACCGACCGCGACGGACGTGCAGGTTGCCGCCGAGCTCTTTGGCATTGGCGTCGACGCTCCGAGCGACGTGGTCGCCGACCGCGTGCAGCGTTTTGCGGGACTTGGACACAGTTACTTCCTGCAGCGGGCTTTTGTGGATTCGGTGCCCACCGACGCCTTACGTCAACAGCCGGGTCACGTCACGCCGCTTCTGCACTTTTCTTAACCTCTGAGAGAAAGACGAGAAACCCATGAGTTTCGATCTCACCCCCGAGCAGCGCCAGTTTCGCGACATGATGCGGTCCTTTGTGGATGAGCGCATCGCTCCTCATGCTGCGGAGTACGACAAGAGCCAGGAATTCCCCTGGGAGAGTTACAAGGCCTGCCAGGAGCTCGAATTGTCGTCTCTCGGCATCCCCGAGGCGTACGGCGGCGCGGGTGCGGACATGGTCACCCAAGCCATCATGGCGGAGGAATTGGCCCGCGGGTGTGCGTCCACGGCCGTGACGATGCTTATTTCCAAGCTCGGCATGCTGCCGGTGATGAACTTCGGATCCGAAGAACTCAAGCGCCACTACCTCCCGAAAGTTGCCGCGGGCGAGATCCAGTCGTCCTACTGCCTTTCCGAGGCCGACGCCGGAAGTGACGTGGCCGCGATGCGGTGCCGTGCCACGCGAGACGGCGATGACTACATCCTGACGGGATCCAAGTACTGGATTACCAATGCGGGGATTTCTGACACCTACACGGTCTTCGCGACGGTTGATCCGTCGAAGGGCGCCAAGGGCGTGACCTGCTTCCTCGTGGAGCGTGACTGGGGGCTCACGTTCCCGAAGCACGAGGACAAGATGGGCCTGCGTGCGTCGCCGACCGGCGAAGTGGTCTTCAATGAGGTTCGTGTGCCGGCGAGCCACCGCATTGGTGAAGAGGGGGAGGGCTTCAAGATCGCGATGCACACGCTTGATCGTTCACGCCCCACCATCGGTGCCCAGGCCGTCGGTATCGCGCAAGCGGCCGTGGACTATGCGGGTGGCTACATGAAGCAGCGCAAGGCCTTCGGTGGTCCGATCGCGAATCTGCAGGGACTTCGCTTCATCCTCGCCGACATGGCGATTCGCACCGAGGCGGCTCGTGCATTGGTGTATCGCGCGTGTGACCAAATTGACGAAGGCGATCCGGAAGGCACGCTTACCTATCTCGGGGCCGCGGCGAAATC
>CAIQPR010000018.1 GCA_903873775.1 uncultured Actinomycetes bacterium | reverse complement strand
CCGGCAGCAATGTTGCGGTTCTCAACGCGGGTGGCCAAGGCACGGTCGTGGAGTACCACTGGGTCAACGGACTTCTCGCACCGATCGCCGGACAGTCCCGCACCTTGACGCTCGGCAACACGACGCCCCCGAACTTCGTCGCGGGACCTGGTCAGGTCGGCTACTCCCCGAACGGGAAGTTCCTTGTGGTGGCCGACAAGAAGTCGACCAACAACTTCACCGTCTTCACCGTGAGCGCCACCGGCGTCCTTGGTGCGGGCGTGACGACCGCCGCGCAGAACGCCGTGCCCTTCGCCTTCAACTTCGCGTCGAACGGTGACCTGGTGGCCGCGGAAGCCTCGAACTCGTCGGTGAGCACGTACACCATCGGTGCGACGGGTGCCCTGACGCCCGTGGGAACCGTGACCGACGGCGCCAAGGCGCTGTGCTGGATCACGGAGGCTCGTGGCTACTACTTCGGCAGCAATGCTGGCAGTGGCACCCTGAGCTCGTTCTCGGTGGCCGCCGACGGTACGCCGACCCTCGTGTCCGCGACCGCCGCGACGACCCACGCCGGAACGACCGATGACGTGACCTCGCCCGACGGCGACTTCATCTACGTCGAGAGCGGTGGCGCTGGCGCGCTGGACGTGTTCGCCGTGTCGAGCCAGGGTGCCCTGACCCCGGTCGAGACCCTGTGGAACATTCCGGTCGCGAGCGAGGGCCTGGCAATTAGCTAGTCCGCACCAACCAACGAAAGAAGGGCGCCCCACGCGGGGCGCCCTTCTTTAGTTGGTGAGAAGAACGTCGCTGACGAGGCCGTCTTCGACGGGAGTGAGCTGGCGGCGCAGTTGCGTGGCTAATGCCGCGCCGACCACGGCTCCGGCCGCGACAAACAGTGGCCACTGTCGGCCGAGGGACGAACCGAGGAAGAGGCCGGCGATCAGAGGTGCGACAAATCCGGAGATGGTCCACGTCAGACCAAAGGACGCGTTGTAGCGACCGCGTAGATGTTCTGGCGCGATGTGATTGACCAGAGCGGGCGCCACCGGGCTCCAGAGAGTCTCGCCGAGGGCGAAGACAATCTGCGCCGCGCAGAGAAAACCGAGGGCGCACCAGTGCGGCACGTGCAGGGTGAGGGCGACAAAGATCCACGACGACGCCCACAACACGCCGACGAGACCCATCACGAGAGAGCGACTCTTGCCCTCAATGCGACCAATCACGAAGAGCTGGGCGAGGACAATGGTCGCGGTGTTGCAGAAGAACACCACGCCGATCGCCTTGATCGTGAGATGGGTGTACGTGACCACGAACAGAGAAAAACCGGCTTCGAGACTGGCGTACCCACAAATCAGCATGAAAAGCGCCGCGATCACGAAGCGGCGTAGGCGTTGATCGCGGAACACCTCGGCCCACCCTCCTGTAGGTGTGTCCTCTATGGGCTCACCCGCGGCGTCAAGGGCCGCGCGCACGGGACCTCCGTGGCGCCACAACGTGGCGTAGATGACGAGAGTGCAGGCGGTGAGGACGGCGGTGCCGAGGTAGAGGTGGGTGAAGGAACTCGGATGGTGGAGGTCCACCACGGACGCGGACACCAGCGCGCCCGCACCAATGCCGAGGTTGAGCAGCATGAAATTGAGACCAAAGGCCCGTTGGCGATGCTCTTCACCCACCAGGCGCGCCAACATGGTGGACAAGGGACCCCACGAGCCCGACCCCCCGATGGTGAGAACAATCGAGGTGATGACGAGGGCGGTCACGCTCTGGGCGAAGGCGAAGAACACCAGCCCGACGACCGTGATCACGAACGAGGCGAGGCAGACCCTGATGGGTCCGAGCGTGTCCGTCAACGTGCCCACCACCGGCGCCAGAACAAGCCCAATGAGGGCGTTGATGCTCAGCAGAAGGGTTGCGAAATAGATCGAGTGATGCCGCACGTCATGGACGTAGATGATGTTGAGGGAGATAATCAGTCCCGTGCCGAGCGCGCCCAACAAGGTCGCACCATAAAAACGACGCACCGGTCCGACGAGGAGCGTACGGAATTCCGGGGGAAGAAGTGATGGGGCCACGAGGCGTCCTTACAGGTTGCGGCGATAGCGACCGCCGACGTCAAACAGGGTGTCGGTGATCTGACCGAGCGAACAGCAGCGCACGGCGTCCATCAGAACAGCGAAGGTGTTGTCGCCGCGCAGTGCGGCATCTCTCAGGCGAGCCAGTGCGTCGCTCGACTCTCCCGCGTGTCGCAGATGGAAGTCCTCGAGTCGGCGCAAGCAGCCAGCCTTCTCCTCTTCCGTCGAGCGCGCGAGTTCCATCGATCCACTGACCGTGGTCTCGGTGTCACCGAGGAACGTATTCACGCCGACGATGGGCAGACTGCCGTCGTGCTTGCGCTGTTCGTACAGCAGGCTCTCGTCCTGAATTTTCCCGCGCTGGTAACCGAGTTCCATCGCACCGAGAACCCCGCCGCGGTCACTCAGCGCCTCGAGCTCCGCGAGCACGCGCTCTTCGACGAGGTCGGTGAGTTCCTCGACGATGAAGGAGCCCTGCAACGGGTTGACGACCTGGGCGAGGCCCCATTCGCGGTTGATGATCAACTGAATGGCCATGGCGCGCCGGACCGAGTCGTGCGTTGGTGTCGTGACCGCTTCGTCGAAGGCATTGGTGTGGAGCGAATTGGTGCGGTCGTAGATCGCACACAGTGCCTGGAGTGTGGTGCGAATGTCGTTAAAGCTCATCTCCTGCGCGTGCAGGCTCCGCCCGGACGTTTGAATGTGGTACTTCAACTTCTGGCTGCGTTCGCTTGCTCCGTACCGCTCGCGCATGGCCACGGCCCAAATGCGCCGAGCGACCCGGCCGAGGACGGTGTACTCAACGTCCATGCCGTTCGAGAAGAAGAAGGAGAGTGACGGCGCGATCTGGTCGATGCTGAGTCCGCGCGCGAGCCACGCTTCGACGTACGTGAAGCCGTTGGCGAGCGTGAAGGCCAGCTGCGAAATGGGGTTCGCGCCGGCTTCGGCGATGTGATAGCCCGAGACCGAGACGGAGTAGAACCGGCGCACGTCGTGCGCGACGAAATACTCCTGAACGTCACTCATCATGCGCAGCGCAAAGTCCGTCGACAAGATGCACGTGTTCTGACCCTGATCTTCTTTCAGGATGTCCGCTTGGACGGTGCCGCGCACCTGCGACAGCGCGCGGGCGCGAATATCGGTGTACTCGTCCTCGAGCGGATCGCGACCGTGGGTCACGCGAAAGGCGTCCACCTGCTGGTCGATGGCGACATTCAAGAACATCGCAAGAATCGCGGGCGCGGGTCCATTGATCGTCATGGACACCGACGTCGCTGGGTCGCAGAGGTCAAAGCCGCCGTACAAGGTGCGCAGGTCGTCAATCGTCGCGATGGACACGCCGGCGTTGCCGATCTTGCCGTAGATGTCGGGTCGGCGGGCCGGATCGAAACCGTAGAGGGTCACCGAATCAAAGGCCGTCGAGAGGCGCGTGGACGGTTGGCCGTCGGCGAGAAGGTGGAAGCGGCGATTCGTGCGCGCCGCGTCACCCTCACCGGCGAACATGCGCGTGGGCTCCTCGTCGTCGCGGGTCAGAGCAAAGACGCCCGCCGTGAAAGGGAAAGATCCGGGGAGACCCTCTCGGCGAAGAAAACGAACGAGAACGCCCGGGTCCGTGTCGTCCGGGAGAGCGACGCGGGGCACCACGGTGCCCGACGACGACGTGCGCGTCAGGTCGTGGCGCGCCCCGTCAATGATCGCCTCGTGCTCGCGCCACATGGAGCGACGCGTGGGCCACTGTTCGAGGAGTTGGCGCGTGTCGGCATCGAGGACGTCCCACATCTCCTCCGCACGACGCTCCAGCTCCCGGGATGTGTCGACGTCATCGGAGACAATGTGCGCGCTGCGCCGCAGAGCGTCACCCGCGCGCACAATGTCTACGAGTTCTTCGGTGCGACGGTGGTACGAACGAACCGTGGAGGCAATCTCGCCGAGGTAGCTGGTGCGATCAGCCGGGATGATGACGTTCACTGCTGAAGGCGCCCGTACGCCCGGATCTGTAAGCCGCCCGTGATCACGGGGCAGGCCGTGCTCGGCGAGGTGTCGACGTACTTCGAAGTACAAAGAGGTGACGCCGTCGTCATTAAATCTTGCGGCGACCGTGCCGAACACGGGCAGGGAGTCCGTGTCGGTCGGCGCCACCTTGAAGCGACGGGCGAGCAGTCGGCGTACTTCGCGCAGCGCCTCGGTGGCGCCGCGACGCTCGAACTTGTTGACGGCGACGATGTCGGCCACGTCGAGCATTTCGATCTTTTCCAATTGGCTCGCCGCCCCGTATTCGGGGGTCATGACGTAGAGGCTGACGTCGCAGAGATCTTCGACACCGCCGTCGCCCTGGCCAATACCGGGTGTCTCCAGAATGATGAGGTCGATACCGCTCACGCGGTAGGCCGCCACGATGTCAGAAAGCTCCTCGGGCAGCCCGCCGGCGGCGCCCCGTGCCGCGAGCGAGCGGAAGGTGATGTTCGCGCTGTCGAGGGCGTTCATGCGGATGCGGTCGCCGAGGAGGGCCCCACCGCTGCGACGACGCGATGGGTCGATGGCGATGGTCGCGATGGTCAATTGGTCGTCGTGGTCGAGTCGGAAGCGGCGCAGAAGTTCGTCGGTGAGCGACGACTTGCCCGATCCCCCCGTTCCCGTGACGCCGAGGATGGGCGTGGTGTTCGAGGCCGCCCGGCGACGCAGGGCGTCGAGGTCGTCGGCGGACACGACGCGATCTTGGATCGCGGTGACGAAGCTGGCGAGGGCGCCACGATCTCCACGAGCGACGTCTTCTAGCGACGCGGACTGACGCGGTCGCCGTTCGGCGATCTCGACGAGGAGAGCGGCCATCCCGTCAAGGCCGAGCTGGGCACCATCGTGCGGCGAAAAGATCTTGGCGACGCCGTAGGCCTCGAGATGCGCGATCTCCTCGGGGATGATGACACCCCCACCCCCGCCGACCACCTGGACGTCCCCGCGACCGCAACGGCGAAGTTCGTCAATGAGGTAGGTAAAGAACTCGACGTGACCACCCTGATAGGAGGAGACGGCGATGGCGTCGGCGTCCTCGTCGATGGCGGCGGTGATGATGTCGGCGACGCTGCGATTGTGTCCGAGGTGAACGACTTCACACCCGGCACCGTGCAGGAGACGTCGAATCATGTTGATCGACGCGTCGTGACCGTCGAAGAGTGCGGTCGCCGTGACGTAGCGTCGCGGAACAATCGCGCCGTTGCGAGATTCCATGGCTCAAGGCTACGTCGCGAGCGCTTATTACGCTGAGGACATGCAGCAGCGCCGCGTAGACCCCAATGACGCTTCTGCGTTCGCGGCGTGGTTCGACGTATATCACCGCTCCGAGGCTCTACGGGACCCTCCGGAACGACCATCGTGGCTACCCGAGGAAATTCGGGCTCGCGCGCAGGACGACGGGGGAGCGGACGTCACGCACTTGCTCTCGTTTGTCGACGAGACGGATACCGTTCTGAGTGTTGCCCGCGTGGACGTCACACGCGATAACGCGACGTGGTTGCGGGCCGAAGTGCACGTTGATCCGCCGCATCGCCGACGCGGCGTGGGCAGTGCGCACCTAGCGCTCGTCGAAGAGTACGTACGAGACCACGGGCGACCCGAAATCGCCGTCACCGTGATGGAGGGAGAACACGACCTGCACGCGGGGGCGCACCGCTCATTCGCACCGCGCCACGGGTACGTGCTCGCGGATGAGGCCGCGCGACGCGACCTGTTGTGGCCCCGTCCACCTGGCGAGCGAGACGCCCTCAAGGAATCGTGGAGCGCGTTCGCCGAAGGGTACGACATCGTGTCTTGGAATGGCCGGACGCCCGACCGCTGGGTCGACGATCGCGTGTACCTCGCGGAGGTGATGCCCCTCGAAGCGCCCTTTGGCGACCTCTCGCCCAGTCACGAGTCGTGGGACCTCGATCGATTGCGACGCCTCGAAGACCGTGTCGACGCCATGGGTCGCGACTATCTCGTCGCGGTCGCGCGACACCGCGCGTCGAACCACCTCGTGGGGTTCAGCGAGTTGACGGTGTCACGAGAGACACCGCAGATCGCGTACCAATGGGACACGCTCGTGCTGACCGCGCATCGTGGCCATCGCCTGGGAGGGCTCATGAAACTCGCGACAATGGACCTGCTCGAGACCACCGCCCTCCAGGTTCGTGAGATCTCCACATTCAACTCCGTGGCCAATGTGCCGATGATCCGGGTGAACAAACAGCTCGGCGCCCGACTCACCGGTGCGCACGTGACCTGGCGGAAGTCGCTCGATGGTCCAACGAGGAGCGCGTAAGGCCCCGCTCTAACTTGTAATATGCAAGTTAGACTGCAGTACATATCCCGACAGGTG
>CAIQPR010000017.1 GCA_903873775.1 uncultured Actinomycetes bacterium | reverse complement strand
CAAATTGGTCGAGATGCGGTACTTCTTTACGCGAAAGGTCATGCTCACCAAAGAATCGAGTGCCTTCGCCGTCTTCCCCGGTGGTTTCGGAACACTTGACGAAGTCTTTGAATTACTCACACTCCTACAGACCGGAAAGGCGCCGCCGGCGCCGGTCGTTTTGATGGACACTCCCGACGGCAACTACTGGCACGACTGGCTCCATTTCATACACAGTCGCGTGGTGGCAGAAGGATATGTGAGTGGTTCGGACGATGGTTTTTTCTCCATCGCAACGTCCGCGCACGAGGCGCGAGAGGAGATCCGACGTTTCTACGCGAATTTCCACTCGTTGCGGCACGTGGGCGACCGCACCGTCCTCCGTCTGCAACAGGCGCCGACGGAGGAGCAATTGGAGGAAGTTCGTCGAGACTTTGGGTCGCTCCTCGCCTCGGGCGATTTTGACGTCGTTGAGGCCTTCGATGTGGAACGGGCGACAAACGACTTTCCCGATCTACCGCGACTGTCGTTCACCTTCGATCGACAGAGCTTTGGCGCACTACAGAGGTTGATTCACCGCACCAATACCTGGGTGGACTAGAGATCGTCCTCGATCTCGAGTCCGCGTAGAGTCATCTGCGCTTTCGTGAGAGCCCGGCGGACCTTCGCTAGTTGTCGCTCCAGTTCTCGCGCTCCAAGATCGGCACTGTCACGCGCTTGGCTACGCAGCGCGTCGTACATCAAGTCGCCCACGCGCTCGTTGATCGCGTCAATTGCGACCGCCAGTTCTTCGAACTCGTCGTTCACGACTACAACGTCATCACGTCGAGTTCGCCCGCGGCGTACTGCGCTCGCACAACCTTTTTGTCGAATTTGCCGACGGAGGTTTTGGGTACCGCGGCGATGAACGCCCAACGCTCAGGAATCCACCACTTGGCGACGCGCGGAATCAGAAAGTCCCGGAGGGCTTCGGCGGTCACTTCCGCGCCGGGGTTCAGCACCACACAGCAGAGAGGTCGCTCCTGCCACTTCTCGTCGGGCACGGCGACAACGGACGCTTCGAACACGTCCGGGTGCGCCATCACTTCGTTCTCGAGTTCAACCGAACTAATCCACTCGCCGCCGGACTTGATGACGTCCTTGGTTCGGTCCGAGATCACCATGAAGCCTTCGTGGTCAAGAGTTCCCACGTCGCCCGTGCGGAGCCACCCATCGTGAAACTTCTCGGCGTCGTCAACACCAAAGTAGGCACCCGTGATCCACGGTCCGCGAATTTCGAACTCCCCCACCGATTCCCCGTCGTGCGGCAGAACCGTGCCGTTCTCGTCGACGGTACGCACTTCGACGCCGGCCACGATCCGGCCGGCCTTCACTTGGTAGTCGATCTCGCGATTGACGGGAGTTCCGTGCGGCGGGATGGACACGGCGGCCAACGGTGACGTTTCCGTCATGCCCCAGCCCTGAATGAGCTTCAGGTTGTGATTCTCGCGGAAGGCTTCAATCATGACGCGCGGCACCGCGGAACCTCCGGCGACAATCGTCCGCAGACTCGAGAGGTCGGCTGTCGGATCCGTGGCCGCGACGCGCAGAACGTCATTCCAGACGGTCGGCACTCCTAGTGACACCGTTGGCTTCAGCTCCCGAATGATCTTCACCAGCGGCTCCCCTTGAAGAAACATCTGGGGCATGATCAACTCGGCGCCGGCGAAGAACGCGGTGTAGGCCGCGCCCCAGGCATTGACGTGAAACATGGGCACAATCAGAAGACCACGATCGGCCTCGGAGAACCCAATGGAATTTGCGGTCATAGACGCGAGGGAGTGCAGCCACGTGGAACGGTGGGAGTAGACGACGCCCTTCGGGTTCCCCGTCGTACCCGACGTGTAACACATGGCCGCAGCGGAACGCTCATCGAGGTCCTCCGGCCACACAAAACCAGGCTCTTCTGCCCCCAACAGCTCGTCATAGTCGAGGGTGTCCCCAAGGAGAGAGCGGTCGCCCTCCCCCTTCACGATGAAGTGCTGGACCCCCGTGAGCTGGTCGCGCACTTTGGCAAGCAGCGGAATGAGAGATCCGTCCACGATGATGACCTTGTCCTCCGCGTGGTTCACGATGTAGGCCAGCTGTTCGGGAAAGAGTCGGATATTGAGAGTGTGCAGCACTGCTCCCATGGACGGCACCGCGAGGTAGGCCTCCATGTGCGCCTGATTGTTCCACTGGAAGGTGGCCACACGGTCACCACGCTGGATGCCGAGTCGCGTGAGCGCGGCGGCGAGGCGCTCGGCGCGCTTGGAAATCTCGAAGAACGTCGCTTCCTCGGTGCCGTCGGCGGTGATCGTGAAGACCTTCTTGTCCGCGTAGAGCCATTCGCCGTGGCGAACAATGCTGCTGATCAGCAGCGGCACATCCTGCATAGTGCTTTCCATACGTACCCCCTCTATGGCGTAAAAACGATGCTACAAACTGCGTGTTCGGCCCTTAGGCATCCCAGGGCGTGGCGTACGGGTGCAGGGGCTCGGGCAACCGGGCAGCGCCCCCTTGGAGGTAGCGGTCCATGGCGCCAGCGGCGGAACGACCCTCGGCGAGAGCCCACACAATCAAGCTCTGACCCCGCACCGCGTCGCCGCACGCGAAGAGCGGGCTGACGTCGTCGTGTCCCGCATCGACCATCCAGTGGTCATTGACGAGCAGCGACGATCGAGGCGTCGTGGGAAAGGCTTCGGTGGAGAGAGTTGTGAGATCGGGGCCCAGGAATCCGGCGGCGATAAGAACCATGTCTGCGGGTATGTCACGAAGCTCGTTCTGGCCCTCAATCTCCACGCGAAGATGCGAGACTCGTTCGTCGCCCAGGAAAGCCGTCGTGACCGCAGAATATTCACGCGTGCCGCCTTCTTCGTGCGCGGACGTCACCTTGAAGAGCATCGGCATGGTGGGCCAGGGTTGCGTGGACGGGCGGGACCGCGGGGGCTCGGGCATGATCTCGAGCTGCGTGACGCTCCGTGCACCCTGGCGCAGCGCGGTGCCGAGGCAGTCCGCACCGGTGTCGCCTCCTCCCAGGATGACAACATGGCGTCCGCTCGCGGACAGAGCATCATTCGGCGCTCCCGTCTCCAACACGCGGTTCGCCGCCTTGAGGAACGTCATCGCGGGAAGAATGCCGTCGAGATCATTACCGGGGACATCGAGGAGGCGGGGTCGCGTCGCCCCAACGGCGAGGAGGACGGCGTCGTAGGTGTCACGGAGGTCTTCGAGCGAGATGTCACCGTGTGGTCCCACGACGACGCCGGTACGAAATTCGACACCTTCGTCCAACATCTGCGTCAAACGACGGTCGATGATGGACTTCTCCATTTTGAACTCCGGAATGCCGTATCGCAGGAGTCCACCTATCTTCTCCTGGGCATCGAGGACCGTGACGCCGTAGCCGGCTCGGCGAAGCTGCTGTGCGGCGGCGAGACCCGCGGGTCCTCCCCCCACGACGGCGATTGACACGCCGTTCTCCACAACGGGCGGAACAGGCTGCACGATGCCCGCCGCGAAGGCGCGCTCGGCGATTTCGTACTCGGTCCGTTCAATCGATACGGGTTCGTCGCCGATGCCGAGGACGCACGCGGCTTCACACGGCGCCGGACACAGACGACCGGTGAATTCAGGAAAATTGTTGGTGGCGTGGAGACGTTCGCTGGCGGCCGCGAAATCCTCCTGGTACACGAGGTCGTTCCATTCAGGAATCAGGTTTCCCAGTGGACACCCGTTGTGGCAGAACGGAATGCCGCAGTCCATGCAACGAGCTGCTTGTTCCACAACCTCCGAGGTTGTTTGCGGCTCGTAGACCTCGCTCCAGTCGCGAAGTCGTAGCTCAACGGGGCGCCGTTGCGGCCCTCGTCGAGAAAACTCCAGGAAGCCCGTTGGTTTAGCCACCGATCTTCTCCATGACTCGTCGATACTCAACACTCTGAATACGCACAATGTCCATGCGTCGCACGGGCCACTGGTCAAGAATGTCCCGCGCGAGTGCGGACGAGGTGGCCTCGGCGTAGCGAGCGAGAAGCGTCCGCAGGCTTTCGTCATCCTGCATCTCGAGCATGTCGACGTCGAAGTCGCCGGCGCTCAGTTGAGACATCAAGCGCTGCTCGGGGTCATAGACGTACGCCGTGCCTCCCGACATGCCGGCGGCAAAGTTCCGACCAATGGTTCCAAGAATGACGACGGTGCCGCCCGTCATGTACTCACACGCGTGGTCCCCCGCCCCCTCGGTGACGATCGTGGCACCGCTGTTGCGCACGGCCAGACGTTCACCCACAATGCCGTTGAGGAAGATCTCGCCGGACGTGGCGCCGTAGCCAATCACGTTGCCCGCAATGACATTGTCCCCAGCGACAAAACGAGAATCATCCGGTGCCGTGACGATGATGCGGCCGCCAGACAGACCCTTGCCGACGTAGTCGTTCGCGTCGCCCGTGAGTTCGATCGTGAGACCTTTCGGCAAGAAGGCGCCGAGAGATTGTCCGGCCGAACCCCGCAGTCGAAGGACAATCTGGTCGTCCCGTAATGCAGTCGGACCGAGCTCACGCACGATGGCACTGCCGGTGAGTGTCCCGGTGGTTCGGTCCACATTTCGAATTGTGCCCTCGAAAAGGAACGGCTCTCCCGCACGAGCCGCGGAGAGAGCCGCGTCTTGAAATTGGCGGTCCAAGACGTCGGAGAGTCCGTGGTCTTGGTTGATGCGGTGCTGGCGCTGCTCGGACACGGGCGGGTGCAGCAATCGTCCGAAGTGGAACGTGGCGTCCTCAGGAATGCGGCTCTCGTCAATACCGAGAAGGTCCGTGCGGCCAATCGCCTCATCGAGGCTTCTCAATCCGAGGCTGGCGAGGTACTCCCGGACTTCATTGGCGATGAAGAGGAAGAAGTTCTCCACAAATTCTGGTTGGCCCGTGAACCGCCGTCGTAGTTCGGGATTCTGCGTGGCGATACCTACTGGGCACGTATCCAATTGGCACACACGCATCATGACGCAACCACTCACGACCAGCGGAGCGGTGGCGAAGCCGAATTCTTCTGCTCCGAGTAGCGCCGCGATCATGACGTCACGACCCGTCTTGAGTTGCCCGTCGACCTGAACCACGACACGGTCCCGTAGTCCATTCGCGGCGAGCGTTTGCTGCACTTCGGCAAGACCGATCTCCCAAGGTGTTCCGGCGTGCTTCAGCGATGTGAGCGGTGCTGCGCCGGTGCCGCCGTCGTGTCCCGAGATCAAAATGACGTCCGCGTGCGCTTTCGCCACACCGGCGGCCACCGTGCCGACACCACTCTCCGAGACCAGCTTGACGTGCACGCGAGCGAACTCGTTGGCGTTCTTCAAGTCGTAGATCAGCTGTGCGAGGTCTTCAATGGAGTAGATGTCGTGATGCGGCGGTGGTGAAATGAGCCCGACGCCGGGGGTTGAGTGCCGCGTCTTTGCAATCCAGTCGTACACCTTGGTGCCAGGAAGTTGCCCACCCTCCCCGGGCTTGGCGCCTTGGGCAATCTTGATCTGGATGTCGTCCGCGTTCACGAGGTATTCCGCCGTGACACCGAAACGTCCGGACGCCACTTGCTTAATGGCGGAACGTCGATTGAATCGGGGATCCGAGACGTCGAAGCGCTCGGCGTCTTCGCCACCTTCACCCGTGTTGGATTTGCCGCCCAAACGATTCATCGCAATCGCCAAGGTTTCGTGTGCCTCAGCGGAAATGGATCCGTAGGACATGGCACCGGTGGAGAAACGAGTGAACAGACTCTCGACGCTCTCGACCTCGTCGAGAGGCACGGGTTGCGCCGCAGGCTTGAGCCGCAAGAGGCCTCGCAGTGTCGCGAGACCTTCCGCCTGCTCGTCCACGAGAGAGGTGTATTCGCGGAAGATGTCCTCGCGTTTGGCGCGTGTCGCGTGCTGCAATTTGAACACCGTCTTCGGGTTGAACAGGTGAACTTCGCCACCACGACGCCACTGGTATTCGCCACGCGTCTCGAGGAGAGCGTCTCGGGCCGAGTGAGCGTCGTCATACGCCAGTGCGTGGCGCGAAAGAACATGTTGCGCGAATGTGTCGAAGGTGGCGCCCCCGATCCGTGCGGGTAGTCCGGGAAAGCAGCGTGCCAAGACTTCGTCAGACACTCCCACGGCTTCAAACAGCTGGGAGCCGACGTAGCTGGCGACAGTCGACACGCCCATCTTGGACATGACCTTCAGAACACCTTTGGTGAGTCCCTTGGCGTACTTGTATCGGGCCTGCGCAGCAGAGACGTCGCCTAATTCACCACGCGAGGCGAGATCGGTGATCGTGTCAAAGGCCAAGTACGGCGATACCGCGGATGCCCCGAATCCGAGAAGGAGAGCCACGTGGTGAACTTCGCGCGCATCCGCCGCCTCGATCACGAGCGCGACACGCGCGCGCAACTTCTCATGCACGAGGCGGTTGTGTACCGCCGCGGTCACGAGGAGGCTAGGTATCGGTGCTCGCTCGACCGAGGCATTGCGGTCGGAGAGGATGACGATGTTGGCACCGCCGCTGACGGCGTCGATCACTCGTTGCTCAATGTCGGCAAGTCCCGTGAGGAGTGCAGTACCACCATCGCCGGTGGTCGCGTCAAAGAGTCCGTCGATGGCCACCGAGTGAAAGCCCGGCACGCCCCCTTCTTCGTCGATATAGCGCAGCTTGGCGAGCTCTTCCAATGACACGACCGGTGAGCTGAGAACAATTTGTTGGCAATGCTCGGGTCCCGCTGCAAGGAGGTTGTGCTGCGGACCAATTGCGACCCGTACGGCGGTGACGAGCTCTTCGCGAATGGCGTCCAACGGCGGATTGGTGACTTGAGCGAACTGCTGCGCGAAATAGTCGAAGAGCGAGTGATCCTTCTGACTGAGCGCCGGAAGCGAGGCGTCAGAACCCATTGATCCAATAGGTTCCTCACCCGACCGAGCCATGGGCTCGAGGATCAGCCGCACATCTTCTTCGGTGTAGCCGTAGAGGCGCTGCTGGGTCAGCACGCTGTCGTGTTCGGGAACGAGCATTGACCGCGAGGGCAGTTCGTCCAACGTGCGTTGTCCCGCATCGAGCCATTCGCCATACGGCTGCGCTGCGGCCAGTTCCGCCTTGATCTCGTGGTCCTCCACGATGCGGCCTTGTGCAGTGTCAACGAGAAACATACGCCCGGGCTGGAGTCGGCCCTTGCGAACGACGTCACCGGAAGGAATGGGCAGGACCCCTACTTCTGACGCGAAGATGACGCGGCCGTCGGCGGTCTCCCAAAAACGCGCCGGACGCAGCCCGTTGCGGTCCAGCACGGCACCCACGACCGTGCCGTCACAGAAGGTGACGGAGGCGGGGCCGTCCCACGGCTCCATCAAGGCCGAGTGATAGCGGTAGAAGGCTCGTCGAGACTCTTCCATGTCGCTCGAACGCTCCCACGCCTCAGGAATCATCATCAAGATGGCGTGAGGAAGAGATCGTCCTCCCAGGTGCAGCAATTCAACGACTTCGTCGAAGCTGCCGGAGTCACTCATGGTGGGGGTGATGATCGGAGTCAGGTCACTGGGCGGGCAGTCAAAGATGCTGGTGTCGAGCAGTGCTTCGCGTGCGGCCATCCAATTTCGATTGGAGCGTACGGTGTTGATCTCTCCATTATGGGCAATCAGGCGGAACGGCTGAGCGAGGGGCCACGAGGGAAACGTGTTCGTCGAGAATCGGCTGTGCACAACCGCGATCGACGAGGTGATCGCGGGGTCACGCAGATCGTCGAAGTACCGCCGCAATTGTGTCGACGTCAACATTCCTTTGTAGATCAAAGTTCGACACGACGCTGATGCGGCGTACACACCGAGGTCGCGTGACGCCACTCGACGGGCTCGGTACAGCAGACGTTCGAGCAACAGATCCCGCTCGTGAGCGCGTCCCACAGCGAACTGCATCCACTGCGAAGGTTCGCTCGCGGCCGCGGACGCGCCGAGGAAGTCATTGG
This sequence comes from uncultured Actinomycetes bacterium, assembly GCA_903873775.1. GTDB lineage: Bacteria > Actinomycetota > Acidimicrobiia > Acidimicrobiales > RAAP-2 > RAAP-2. Next base: position 131,963 of record CAIQPR010000017.1, on the reverse strand, counting down.
TGACGGGCACTTCTCGCCACCACAGAGTGTCAAGGCCCGCCGCTGCCGCTGTCTGCGTGATCGATTCTCGTTGCGACGCCGAATCGTGTGACAAGAACCAGACGGTGACTCCGTAACTACCGAGTTCGGGCAATTCTGTGCCGGCCTCATGCGCCACGGAGCGCAGGAATGAATCGGGCATGCGCAAGAGCAGACCTGCGCCGTCACCGCTATTGACGTCAGATCCCGTCGCCCCTCGATGCTCGAGGTTCTCCAGAATCGTGAGGGCGTCGCTCACAATGGCGTGGGAACTGCGCTGTTGGAGGTCGGCGACCATTCCGACACCGCACGCGTCGTGTTCGAAGTCGGGGTTGTAAAGGGTTTCAGTCATCGTCATCTCTTCTGGGACGACGTTGGCCCTTGCTCCATCCTATCCCTTCTCGCTGATGCAACCGCCGGGCGGCGTTCTACGCTGAATGCATGAACAGCGGTGCTCGGCGAGTGGTGATCGTGGGTGGCGGCGTCATCGGCATGATGAGCGCATTCGCGCTCGTGCGACGGGGCCATCAGGTCGTGGTGATCGACCCGACACCGGGCGAGGGTGCGTCGTACGCAGCGGCCGGCATGGTGGCGCCGAGTGCCGAGGTCAGTATCGAACATCCGGAGCTGGGCGACATTGCGGTGACGTGCTTGCACGACTGGCCACAGTTACTGGACGAGTTATCCGACTACTTCCCCGAGCCGCTGGCGCTCTCCACGTGCGGAACACTCTTCGTTGCCTACAACGCATCTGATCGCCGTGAACTCGATCGGTATCTGGAACTTGCGCGTGAAGGCGGTCATCACTTCGAGCACGTCTCAAGGGTCGAGCGGCCCGCATTGTTCGACCGACTCACCCCGCGCATCAGCGAGGGATTTTTCGCCCCGACGGATGGCTTTGTTGATCCCGACGCCGTGATGAAGGCTCTCCGACTTGCCACCACATCGCTCGGCGTGGAGTTTGTTCGCGACGACGCCGTGAGTACGGACACCAACGTTGATGGGATCGCGGTGGTCTGCGCATCAGGAGACCGCGTCAGTGGCGATGTCGGACTCGTTGCAACCGGCTATTCGTCACATCCCTTGACGGTGTCGACGTTGTTCCCTCCTCATGTTCGACCGATTCGAGGCATCACGGTTCGATTGGTGTCGAATCATCACGCGCCATCCATGACGCGAGGCATCGTGGACGGACAGTGGATCTACATTGTGCGGCGCTCTCAGCACTCGGTCCTCATCGGTGCGTCCAGCGATGAATCCAAGGACGACGTCGTGGAAGCGGGATCACTACGTCGGGTGCTCGACGACGCGCTCCGGCTGGATCCTTCGTTGGAGGAGGCATCCTTCGACGAAGTACGCGTCGGGCTGCGTCCCGCCACGTCCGATCACGCACCATTCTTTGAAGTTGATAGTGACGGACGATGGGCGTGGTCGAGCGGTCACTATCGACACGGATTCTTAATGGCCCCCGACGCCTCACGTCGCGCCGTGACATTTGTTGAAGGTGACGCGTGAAGTTCAACGGGCATGACGTCGACGATCAGCCGCAAGCATTGTCGGAATTCTTGGTGTCCCATGACGTGCTGCGCGCGGGCGTCGCGGTCGCGGTGAATGGCGACATCATCCCCCGTTCTCAATGGACAACAACTTGGCTCGCCGCGGACGCGGTGATCGAGGTAGTGACAGCGGCCGCTGGAGGGTGAGCCCTAGGCTGACAATGACGAGGAGGGCTCATGGCGACGACAGACGAACTGTTGGCGGCGTTGGACGAAAGAATCCTGGACGCGCTGAAGGCGAAGGCGACGGGTGAATCCATCGCGTTTCTCATGGAGGCGCGTGCCTGGTTAACCAACCCCGATCAGCCCCACGGCACTCATCGTTCGGCTAGCTGAGAACCGAGTAGGCTGGCTCTTTCGCGGGCTGTGGCGCAGCTTGGTTAGCGCGCTTGACTGGGGGTCAAGAGGTCCCGGGTTCAAATCCCGGCAGCCCGACCATTTTTGTGTACGTGGATGGCACACGTGAGCCGCTCTCCATGTCGGAGCCTGCTCGCAGGCTTCGATCACGTGGCTCCTCGTTGAACGCACTTCGACCCACTGTGTTATGCGCGTGTCGTTATCTACGGTGGTCTTAACGCAGAGCAGTGGCAAGACCGACTTTCACGGCCGGCCACTCCGCGGCAAGTACGGAATACATAGCGGTGTCTCTGACGCCACCCTCTTCTCCCGGCGCCAGTGACGGCTGCCAGGCCCTCAGGATTCCCTCGAACTGCGCGCCCAGCCGTTCGATGGCGCGACGTGAGCGTTCATTACGTGCGTCAGACTTGAGATCAACCCGACGCACGTTCCAATGCTCGAACGCGTTCTCGAGGAGCAGGAGTTTCGCGGTGGTGTTGACGTGCGTCCGTTGTGCACCGGGTGCCAGCCACGTGCCACCGATTTCAACGGCGCTCAACGCGTGGTCGGCGAAATACTCACGCAGAGTGAGGTACCGCGTCATACCGACGACGCGTTCTTGGTGGCGAACCACGAAATTAATCGTGTCGCCCACGGACTCATCGCGTAACAGTGACGCGATGTGATTCTCCGTGGCCTCTCGTGACGTCGGAACCGGCGTATACCCGTACGTCGATCGATCAGACGCGCACGCCGCCCATATCGCGTCGACGTCACTGGCGGTGAGTGGCGCCAGTGTCACGTCACCCAGCGACAGCGCGTGGACTCCCCTGCGCGGGTCTTTCGGGATGGTGCTCATCGCTTCAGACTACGGAAATGGCGCAGCGACCGCGTGGCGTTCGTGACGCTGTCGACGACAACAGGCCTTCCTACGAGGTCATGCCGCCGAGTCCCACCAAGCCCCGTGCCAATTCGATCTCGCCCATGTGACGCAGTCCGTGCTGATAAATCCAACACTCGAAGCCGTCCAGAACGGTGATTCCCGGTTCGCCGGCGCAGCGGGCGCTGTAGGTGCTCGCAATCGCCGGAGGGAAGGGTCGCGCGAAGATCACGCGGGTGAATTCTTCCGGATCAATCGTGCGCAGGTAGGCCTCGGTCCGGTCAAACACCGTGCGCTGGTAGTCCTTGAACGCCTCGTAGTCGCCGATGCGCTGGTTCTCCATCTCGGACACCGTTAGCTCTTTGCCGTGGTCATTGACCGCCATGCGCACACGCTCCTGCCAGTCCGACGACCAGATGGGCATTTCCCCCGAGAGCATCATGAAGGAGGCGTCGTGCATGTTCGTGTAGTGGAAAAGCGAGAAGGCGATTGGGAGGACACCGGCACGTTCGAAGTGGTTCACGTCATCAATCGTCATTGAATCAACTGCCTGGTAGTACAGCGAGTGCATCGTCGCCATCCGTCGTTGCAAAGAATCCAGAAGAAGTTCCACGCCAGCCGTCCCCCACAGATAGTTGAGTTGTGTCAGTGATTCTGACACAAGAGGCCGTTACGCCAGAGCCTGCGGATCAGCAGCGAACTCCAACGTCAACCAAATGTCGTATTCGAGCTCCTCGAAGCGAGCAAGAAGCGCGCGGCGCACTTCATCTGACTGGCGCACCCGCCACTCCGGAGAGACGATGAAGTCGACCTCGGCGTAAAGTTTGCGCCCCACTTTGGTAAGGCGAATCGCGGGTGCGGTCAACTCGAACTTCTCTCGAACTGCCGCAATAGAGTCCAGGACCGGCGTGCGAATCTCGAGGTCTGGACTCCCCTCCACCAACTCGATGAAGGTGCCGCGGATCATGCGCACCGGAGGACCAATGAAGAGCGCGCACGCCACAATGACGAGCACCGGGTCGACGTACAAGGACGCGCTCGCGAAACTCGTGCCGCGGATGGCGGTCGCACCAAGAAATCCCGCCAACATGCCAATGCCGAGAAGGCCACCCGCGAACCACTGGGTGGCTTCGGCCTCGACGAGCTCGGAACCTTCGTTCCAGTGACGGAGGAGCCACGCGACGAAGAGTGGAACAATTACGGCTACCGCGGCGTAGACGTCCCCCCACCCCGCCGGTGGGACCGATCCCCCGTTCACAATCGTGAGGACGGCGTTGAACGTTGCGTAGGCGCACGTCGCAAGCAGCGCAACTCCCTCCACGCCAATGATGAGAGGCGACAAGGCTTCTCGACCAAAGGGGTAGCGCGACGTAGGTCCCGCCTCAATCACGCGCGAGATGCGCAGGGCCAACCACGACAGACCGATACCGAGAAAAGTGTAGAAACCGTCGAAGAGGATGATCTGGGAATTGGTAATCACGCCGACCGTGATGCCGAGAACCGCGAGGAGAAAGGCGAAGAGCATCGAGAGCCGCAACGCCTGTCGTTCGTGGGCGCCCTCGGTGAGCTCCTCGTCCTCACCGGCGGCGACGTCGTCGGCAGCAGAAGCGTGGTCGGCGTTGCTCATGGCGTGAGGGTACTCCCCGAGGTGCGCGCAGCGATTGACCGCATCCTCTTCAGTCGTCAGTCGTCAGTCGTCGAGTCGACGAAGTGCGTTCTTGTAGCGCCGTCCGTTGTCTACGTAGATGGCGGCTCCCGCATCGATTGCTTCGGCGTGAGAGGCGTTTTCTTTGATCTTTGCGGGCACGCCCACGGCGAGAGCGTTCTCGGGCACGACCCCATTGTTGGTGACAACGCATCCGGCGGCCACCGTGGCGCCGGTGTGTACGTGCGCGTGGTGTAGGACGATGGAGCCGCTGCCCACGAGGGCACGGTCGTGAATCACACAGCCCTCCAGATGGGCAATGTGGCCGATGACGCATCCGCTACCGACCACGGTCGGAAACTCGGCCACAGCGTGAACAACCGCACCGTCCTGGATGGACGTGCGTTCGCCAATAATGATCGTTCCGTAGTCGCCGCGGAGAACCGCCCCAGGCCAGATGGTCGAGAGAGCGCCGATACGAACGTCACCAATGATGACGGCGTCGGGATGCACGTAGGCGTCGGGATGAATGTCGGGAACTCGGTCGTCAAGGGCGTAGATCGGCATGTCCGTCCTTTGTTCTTCGCGCCATGTGTCGACCGACTAGTGAGCCAGCCAGGCGATGAGTTGATACAAACGGTATCCCAGATAAATGACGGTGGCCACGATGAAAAACCGCCAGCGCCAGGGCACGGGTCCCGCGACGTCGGGTGTGAGGTCAGCGCCACAGACCGCGCAGACGTCACCCTCCTCCGCGCGTTCGCACGCGTCACACCAGTTGGACATCAGTCAACGCGTACGCGAATGCGCAGCGGAGTGGTTCCCAGCTCGAAGCGTTCGCGCAAGATTCTCTCGATGTAGCGAAGGTACGTCGACGGAATACGACCCGAGGCGAACAACGTGAACGTCGGCGGCTCGACAGCACCTTGGACGGCGTAGCGAATACGTCCGGTCGGACACGGGTGCTTGACCTGAAGGTCGCGAATGGCCCGGTTGAGGGTTCCCGTGGAAATGCGCTTCACGTAGTCCGTCGCCGCGACGTGGAGCGCCGGGAGAATCTTGTGCGCCCCCTTCCCGCTGAGTGCGGTGGTCTTGATAACCGGCGCATCGCCTAGAAAGGCCAACTTGTCGGCGACGCCGGCGAGAACGATGGGTCGATCCTCCGTGCTGATGAGTTCCCACTTATTCAAAATGATGAGGGCGGGGCAACCGGCGGCGGAGATGCGCTCGGCGAGCCGCTGGTCCTGGCCCGTGGCCCCTTCGGTGGCGTCAATGACGAGCAAGGCAATGTCCGCGCGATCGAGGGCCTGAAGGCTGCGCAACACGGAATACGTCTCGAGTCCGGCTTCCGTCCGTGCACGCTTGCGCATACCTGCCGTGTCAATGAATCGAATGCGACCTTCGGCGGTATCAACGACAGTGTCAACGGCGTCGCGGGTCGTCCCGGGCATGTCGTGGACGACCGCCCGCTCCTCGCCGATGAGGTGATTGAACAGCGTGCTTTTGCCCACATTGGGTCGCCCGACAATGGCCACGTTGAGAGCGTCATCGTCCGGCTCGGTGTCCTCGAGAGGTTCGGGCGTGCCTTCGGTAATCATGTCGACAATGCGGTCCAGTAGGTCACCCGAGCGACGTCCGTGAAGAGCTGAAATCGGGAACGGCTCTCCGGCACCCAACGAAAAGAACTCCCAAATCGCCGATTCGTGGCGCTCGTCGTCCACCTTGTTTGCGACGAGCAGAACGGGCTTGCCTGTCTTCAGCACCCAGCGGGCCGCCTCGACATCCTCCTCCATGACGCCAACCATCGTGTCGACGACGAGCAGAACGAGTGTCGCTTCCTGCAGCGCCAAGTTGGCCTGTTTGGAGACTTTGTCCTCGAGTTCGTCGCCGACCGCGAGCCAGCCACCGGTATCTACGAGGTCGAAGGTGATGCCGCGCCAGTCAACTTCGACCGTCTTCCGGTCGCGCGTGACGCCTCGCTCTTCTTCAACCACGGCGACACGTCGACCGACGAGCCTGTTGACCAGGGAACTTTTTCCGACGTTGGGTCGACCAACGATGACAACTGTGGGCTTCACTGGGCTTCCGTCACCTTCTGCATGATGTCGTCCAGGGCGCGGCGGAGGGCGTCGCCCGAAGTGGGGACTACAACAATGTTCGCCTTGACGTCTTCTAATCGTAGGCCGTCAAGGAAGAGGTCTTCGGACAGACAGAGATCGGGCAGCAAATACAGTCGGTCCTCTCCCCCGTCGCGCGTGGCGCGTTGGACATCACTGCCCGTAAGCAGGCCCGCGACTTTGATATTGCCACCGAAGTACTTGTTCTCGACCGCAATGACGTCTACCGCGTCGTAGCCGTGCTGGTCGAGGAGGTGGCGAAGAATGGGCGCGGCGTATTCGCCCGTGAGCACCGATGGTCGCCCGGACGTCGCGGCGTCGGGTCCGAAGGAATAGCGCGGTGCGCGATATCCCCACGCGGGTGCCCCGTCGACAGATTGGAAGAACCCAGATCCGAGAGTGTCCATGTGGCCGAAAGACGAGAAACTCTCACTAAAGGCAGCGACGAGGCCAACGCCGTTCTCCGCTTGGTCGAGGGACTCCAGCTCCTGCGCGTTCGGCGGATCACGATGGGCCAAGAGGTAATACTCGTCACTCGCGTGAATCAGTTGCCGACCAAAAAGTTCGCGGCACAAGGATCCGTAGGTATCGACGAGGTCGACGACTGCGGCTGCCTCCGCGGTGGTGTGGGCGCGCATGTCCGGCTCGTGAGAGAAATCGCTTAAGCCGAGCGGCACGACACTGACGGTCGCTAATTCTGGATAGAGGGTGATCACGTCGTCGAAGGTGGACACCAAAGCGTCGCCGTCATTCACGCCTGGACACACCACTACTTGGCCGTGCACCTCCACGCCCGCGTCCAAGAGGGCGCGGAGCCACCTCAGCGAACTCGCACCGCGAGGGTTCCGCAACATGGATGCGCGCAGTTCGGGATTCGTGGTGTGAATCGAGACGTAGAGCGGCGAGAGATTGTCATCGATCACGCGTTCCAGATCAAACTCGGTGAACCGGGTCAAGGTCGTGTAGTTGCCGTAGAGAAACGACAAGCGAAAGTCGTCGTCCTTGACGTACAGACTCCGCCGCATCCCTTTGGGCAGTTGGTAGATGAAACAGAAAGAACAGTGGTTGTCGCAGGTGCGGATGCGGTCAAACACCGCCGACTCGATGGTGAGACCGAGTCGCTCCCCGACACCTTTGGTGATCCGAATACGACGCTGGAGCGCCTCGTCGGGACGTTGGATCACGAGGTCGAGGGTGTCACCGTCAATGAGCTGCTGATACTCAATGATGTCGGTAGGGGCACGACCATTGATCGAGAGAATCTCGTCGCCCGTCAGGACTCCCGACTCCCCCGCTGGTGATCCCGTCACCACGCTGCTGACAATGGCTCCCGACACCCACACAGCCTACGAGCCACGGGCCCGTCTTCATTCCCTCTGGGTAGGATTCGGGTGTGGGCGTTGATCGAGTTCTCCTTGCGTCTCCCCGAGGATTCTGCGCGGGAGTTGAGAAAGCCATCAAGGCTCTCGACTGGATGACCAAGATTTTCGAGCCGCCGGTCTACTGCTACCACGAAATTGTTCACAATCAGTTCGTGGTTGAACACTTCCGTCGATTGGGTGTCGTATTCGTCGATGATGTGCGCACCGTGCCTCCGGGCTCACCGGTGATGTTGAGCGCTCACGGGTCGCCCCCCGAAGTAGTGGCGTCGGCCAAGGAATCGGGAGGAACGGTCATTGACGCTGTCTGCCCCCTCGTCACCAAGGTGCATCACGAGTTAAAGGTTCGCGCCAAGAAGGGGTACACGGTGCTCTACGTGGGGCACGAGGGGCATGAAGAGGCCGTCGGCACGATGGCGGTCGCCCCCGAGTCCGTGCATCTCATTCAGTCCACAGCTGACATTGATGCATTGCGAGGAGACGACAACCCGAAGGCCCTCTTGTCGCAAACCACACTGTCTCTTGACGAATGGCAGGAACTGCGCGAATACGCAGAAGACACGTTTCCGGATCTGTGGATGCCGAATCGTTCGGACCTCTGTTTCGCCACCACGAACCGCCAGGCCGCCTTACGCGCGATTGCCGCACAGGCCGATGCGGTCATCGTCATTGGTTCGGCAAACTCTTCCAACACGGTCGCCCTCGCCAAAGTGGCTGAGGCCACTGGTTGTGCGCGCGTGTTGCGCGTGAATTCAGCTGCAGAACTGCCCGACGATCTCACGGGAGTCGTCGCAGTCACGGCCGGAGCATCGGCGCCCGAGTCCCTCGTCAACGACGTTCTCTCCTTCCTCAACCCGCGAGACGGCGTTGACATCGATCCCGTCACTGTGGAGGACGAGTATTTCCCTCCGCCGCCGGAACTGCGGGAGACGTTGCGTGCGTTGTCACTCGTGCTGAGCGTGATGCTGGGCAGTGCGCAGACGGGCGACGATGTCGCGAGCACCGATCGGCACTACAGCGCCGCCACTGTCCTCGACGCGCATCATTGAGCAGATCGTAAAGAAAACGTCATACAAATCAGGTCGTTTTGGTGCCGGAACGACCGTGAGCACCATTTCTCGACCGGTAAGTTTGAGGAACAACTTTTCGGTGTGTCACAGGGGAATGGATCTGCGCACCGGAATCCGCCGAGGAGGACCGACGTTATGGCCGTAGATCTTGAGAAGCGCCGTTTAGCCGGACTGCGTAAGTACGCCATTGGCGAAGCCATGAGCCGCTTCGAGAGTGACTATCCCGGCTTCACGCCCGAGGACATCGTCGTGCTGTTCTGCGCCTACGAAGAAGAAGGCAACATCGGACACGTCCTGTCGAAGATGCCCGAGTCGATTGACGGTCAGCCCTACACGACGCTCGTGGTGGTTGACGGTGGGGATGACGCCACGTCCGACATCAGCCGCTCGTTTGATGGCGTGCGCGTCATTGAATTTCCCACCAATCTCGGACACGGCGTCGCCCTCCAGGTGGGATATCGCTACTGCATTGACAATGGCGTGAAGTACATCGTGACCATCGACTCTGATGGACAAAATGACCCCGTCGAGATCCCTCAGCTCATTGCACCGTTGCTCACGGACGAAAGTGACTTCGTCGTGGCGTCGCGGGCGCTCGGTATTGACAACACCACCGACCGCTTTCGCAAGACTGGTGTGAAGTTTTTCTCCTTTGTGATGAATCGCATGACGGGATCTCACTTGACGGACACGTCGAACGGCTACCGCGCGCTGCGGGTGTCGATGATGGCCGACGTGATTGACCGCTTGGAGCAGGAGCAGTACCAGACGGCAGAACTCCTCATCACGTGTCTCAAGCGAGGATGGCGAGTGAGCGAGGTGCCGACGAACTGGTACCCCCGTCACTCCGGAACGACGAAGAAGGGCAAGAACTGGCTCTTCGGCTATCGCTACACGCGCGTGGTCTTCGGCACCTGGTGGCGCGAGCGCTAATTGCGCATGGACTGGGCGTAGACCTTTTCGAGTGACGCCCGGAGTTCTTCCGTAGCTGCGGCAATCTGCGATCGAGTGACACGCGTCTCACTCGTGGGGGGCTGAATGGGCTCGCCAATAACAATGGAAACTTTGACCGGTCGCGGAAACTTCGCCCCACGTGGCATCGCCCGTTCGGTGTGACCAATGCCGACCGGCACAACAGGTGCGCCCGTTCGAGACGCTATGAACATCGCACCATCGTGCAAGTCCTTCACGTCGTTGCCTTCTTGTCGAGTGCCTTCGGGAAACAACACGAGTGCCTGACCCTCTTCGAGCACTTGCTGCGCGAACGCCAGCGATTCTCGATCAGCAGTACCGCGCTTGACCGGAAAGGCGCCCATGGTCGAAATCAACTGTGCGAGCACGGGGACACCCCACAGGGAGTCCTTCGCCATGAAGAACGTCTTCCGGCGCGTCATGAAAATAGTGAACGCAAAGTCCACGTTCGAGCGGTGAATCGGCGCAATCAGTACCGGACCGGAGGTCGGGATGTTTTCCGTTCCCGTGACATCGGGTCGAAACATGACACCCCAGATCCCCCGCAGGAGGCCTCGGAAGACCTTCCAACCGACGGTTTCCTTTGTCTTTAGTTCAATGTGCGAGATGTCAGACATTCGATGATCTCCTTAACCACTTCTTCCACGCTACGACCAGTGGTGTCAACCACGACGGCATCGTCGGCCTGACGCAGTGGTGATGCGGCGCGAGAGGCGTCGGCCGCGTCGCGACGAGCAACGGACTCCGCTCCTTCTTCTCCTCGTCGGCGCGCACGTTCATCCAGGGTCGCCGTCAGGAACACCTTGAGAGTGGCGTCGGGGAACACGACGGTGGTGATGTCACGTCCTTCAACAACAGTGCCCACGGGCTGTTCGGCGGCCCAACGGCGTTGCTGGTGAACGAGGGCGCGACGGACGCCTTCATTCGCCGCCACAACTGACACGCCCACATTTGTCGCGTGCGTGCGCAGATCGTCATCGACGCTCTCCCCGTTCACCGAGACGTGAGGGGTGAGGGCAATGGTGGCCGACTCCGCGAGGGCGGCGAGCTCGCTCGCATTGTCGAGATCGATGCCCCGTCGCGTTGCGACGACAGTGATCGCGCGGTACATGGCACCCGTGTCGAGATAGGTCCAACCCAGCGCGTCCGCGACGGCGCGTGCGACGGTTGACTTACCGGAACCGGCCGGCCCGTCAATCGCAATCACCTCTTGTGTCATCGCAGTGATGCTAGATCGTCAAAAAAACTGGGGAAACTGGACGACACGGTCTCCGCACCGTGGATCACTCCACCTCGTCCCGCGGCCGCCGCGACGGCGGCTGACATGACCATACGGTGGTCCAAGGCCGCGTGATACTCGAACGAATGAAAGGTGGAGGCACTACCGGCACCCTCGACTACGAGGTCGTCTCCTTCCTCGCGAGCGGTCACGCCAAGGGAACGCAAGAGTTCAATCGTTCCCGTCAGTCGGTTGGATTCCTTAATGCGAAGTTCGGCAACATCTCGAAATCGCGTGGTCCCGGTGGCCGCCGCGGCCGCCACCGCCAAGATGGGCACTTCATCGACCGAAGGAATTTCCTCACTCTCCACCGTCGTTCCCACGAGGTCTGACGACTGCGAACGCACGGTCACGCCGGCGGGCGATGTGTGGCGTGCAATGGCCGCACCCATTCGTTCGAGCACATCGAGGAAGCCGAGACGCTCTGGTCCGTCGTAGAGATCGACAACCTCTATCGCCGCGTCGGCGTGAATTGCGCCGAGCACGATGAAGAACGCCGCCTGCGAGGGATCGCCGGGGACGCGCCACCGATGCGGCTGAGGACGGCCGGGGTGGAGTTGAACCACTCGGCCGTCTCCGCAATCCTCCGACACAACAGTGATACCAGCCTGTTGCAACATTTCTTCGGTATTCGCTCGAGTTCTCACCGACTCGGCAACTTCCGTCACACCGTTGGCGGCGAGACCCGCGAAGAGTACCGCCGACTTCACCTGAGCGCTGGGCACGGGCACCGTGTACTCGAGTGACCGTATCTCCCCTCTTGGCACGGTGACGCGCAGCGGGGGCAGCATGCGAGGTCCGAGGCCCGACATGTCAATGCCCATCGCGCGCAGAGGAGCCGCCACGCGGTCCATGGGGCGCTGGCTCAATGACGGGTCGCCCTGTAGGTGATGTTCTCCCGGCACATTTCCGAGGACGCCGGCCAGGAGCCTCATCGTTGTTCCCGAATTTCCGCACTCGAGGGGACGGTCGGACGGATGCAGTCCGTCTTCGAGACCTCGCACGCTGATGTGGTCCTCGACGATGGATACCGTCGCGCCGAGATCGCGAATGATTTCGAGTGTCCCGCGCACGTCCTCGCCATCGGATAGTCCCTCAATCGTGGACTCCCCTTCCGCGAGCGCAGATATCAATAAGGCCCGATGCGAGATCGATTTGTCCCCGGGTGTGCGTATCTCTCCTCGCAACGTCCCGGCGGGCTCCACGGTTACGTTCACGAGCGGACCTCGGTGGTGACGCGGTATCCGCGAGACTCCAGAGCCACCACAAAACGATCAACATGGTCGTGTTCGACCGCCATGAGCAGAACACCCGGTTGCCCTTCCACGCTGTGGGCGATCTCGAGGTCGAAGATGTTGACGTTGATGTCGCTCGCGGTAGTGGTCACTTCAGCCAGCACTCCCGGTCGGTCCAGTACCGGCACGCGCAAATAGGCCAAATGCGCGGAGGCGACGCTCCGCCCCGGCAGCTCACGACGCGCCGAGGACGCAGTCCTCAGATCGGACATCAACTCCGCGCGATTCTGGCTACGAATCAGTTCCTCTAATCGTTGGAGGCGCCCACGCAGGTCCGCGAGGCCGGCGGTGACCGCTTCGGCGTTCTCGATAAGAACATCCGGCCAAATCGACGGATCGCCCGCCGACACGCGGGTCATGTCCCGGAATCCTCCCGCCGCGAGTTGCAGTAACGCACCGTCACTCTCCGCGACCGCGGACGCCTCGTTCATGAGAGCACCCGCGACGAGATGCGGCACGTGGCTCGCCATCGCAACAAGTCGGTCGTGCGTCGCGTGGTCGAGCGCGACCACATTGGCATCGAGATCCCGCAAGATGCCGTGCAACCGACTGTAAATCTCAGGCGGCGTCGACGGCGTCGGTGTGAGAACCCACGTACATCCGCGGAAGAGGTCCGCTCGTGACCCGTCCAGGCCGCGCTGCTCGCTTCCCGCCATCGGGTGTCCCCCCACGAAGCGAACGTCGCCAATGGCGTCCACGATCGAACCCTTGACCCCCGCCACGTCAGTGACGATGGTCTCCGCCGAGCTCTGCGCGAGCACCGACCTCACTGCCTCTACAACGTGGCCGGCGGGGACCGCGACGACGACCAGTGTCACGTCGTTCGGACACACGGTGAACTCAATAATCCCCATCGAAAGCGCCTTGTCCACCACCGATTCGTCGACATCCGTCCCGGACAGCGACCATCCATGGTCTCGCAACGCTAGAGCGACGGATCCGCCAATGAGGCCCAGACCGACAACGTGTGCCCGCCGATTACTCGGGGAGATCATCGCGGAGGCCCTGCGCGCCGTGCAGGTAGGTGTGGCGAATCTTGTCGCGTTCAATGGTGGAGTACACGTGCAACATGACGCGGACGCACTTGGGGGTCGCTCCCACGACGTCAATTTCGGTGGCACAGATCAAAGGCACGTCGCCAAATCCGATATCACGGGCTGCGGCCGCAGGAAACATGGACGTGAGGTCGGGAGTCGCGGTGAAGAAGACACTGATGATGTCGTCGTGCGCAATGCTGTTGCGGCGCTGAATCTCGATGAGGAGTTCGCGAACGCGCTCTCCTATCGAGGCGGTCGAATCATCGTCGACTGTGGTGGCGCCGCGAATGGCGCGCACTCGTTCGGTTGTCATGGGTGCATCGTAGTGTCGGAGAAGTCAACGACTCCAACGGTGTCCATCAGTTTTCGAATCTCGGCGAGGGACAGTTGCCGCGACGAGCCGGGGGGAAGTGTGGCGTCATGAATGGGACCAATGCGCGTGCGTACGAGTCGAATCACTTCATGTCCAATCGCCGAACACATCCGACGAACCTGGCGATTCCTTCCCTCGTGGATAACGATCCGGAGAAGTCCGTCGCTGACCCGGCTCACACTGGCCGGGGCCGTCATGCCGTCCTCCAGCTCGATGCCCTCACGGAGTCGTCGAATGGCGCCGGGCGTCGGGTCGCCCTGCACTCGCACGAGATACTCCTTATCCACCCCACTGGAAGGATGGGTCAGCAGGTGCGCCATGCGGCCATCGTTCGTGAGTAGTAAGAGACCTTCGGTATTCATATCGAGGCGTCCGACCGGAAAGATCCGCGCCGACGATGTCACGAGGTCCAGGACCGTTGGGCGGCCCTGAGGGTCGTCAGCGGTCGTCACCACGCCCGCCGGCTTATTCAGGAGGTAGTAGACGTTGTTCGGCGCGGTGGGCGCCATGATGCCGTCGACGCAGATCAGGCTTCGGTCGGGATCGACACGATTTCCCAACTTCGCGACGCGTCCGTCGACCGTGACACGACCTGCATCAATCAGCAATTCGCAGGCACGGCGCGATCCGTACCCTGCACGCGCCAATGTCTTTTGGAGGCGCTCACCGTCCTCGTACTCGTCCAACTACGACTCCTCGGTGGACGGGGCGCTCGCCAGCACCTCGTCAGCCAACGCGTTGGCGACGTCAACGTGCGGCAGAAATGCTTCGATGGGTGGCAGGTCGTGGAGACTGGCCAGTCCCATGCGATCGAGAAACAATTCGGTGGTCCCGTAGAGGATGGCCTGTCCTGGCCCATCCGCCCGACCACGTTCTTCGATGTAGCCCCGTTGTTCGAGCAATCTCACGACGCCATCTACGTTCACGCCTCGAAGCGCGGAGATCTGAGCGCGTGACACCGGCTGACGGTAGGCAATGATCGCCAGCGTTTCGAGAGCGGCTGCGGACAAGCGATGAGACACATCTCGATTAGCAAAGCGGGTCACCCACTCGGCCACGTCGGGCGAGCTCTGCATGGACCAACCGCTCGCGAGCTCGACAAACACGAAACCCCGTCGCTCGGCGATGTATTCATCGCGCAGAGACCGCAAACAATCACTCACCGTCGCTTCATCGACCTCGAGGACATCAGCCAATTCCGCAGACGAAACTGGCTCCAAGGCCACAGAGAGCATCGCTTCGAGTTTCTGCTCCAATGAGAACTCATCCCTCATATACATCCACCATTCCAATTTCGAGTGTTCGGTCCTCGCTGACCCACTGAATGTCGAGATCGCCGAATGTCGAACCTTGACCCAGGTCCACGTGCCCCAGCTTGCACAGCTCTAGAAGAGCCAGGAAGTGGACAATGATCTCGATGCGCGTGCTGAGCGCGGACGTGAGCTCACGGAAGCTCAGGCGACCCATGGACGGCAAGCGCTGCGCCAGGGTGACAACAGTCTCCGCTACGGTCACGGCGTCCACGGTGACGTGGTGCAATCGCACAACGGGCACCGGCTTTTCTTCGATGCCCTTCAAATACGCCTCGGCCAGGTGACCGGGAGTGACGCCAGCCAGGAGATCTGGCGGCTGAACGACGAAATCCAACGGCAGACCCGCCAGACGCGGAAAACTACGGCTGGCGCGCTCGAACAACGACACGAAGGCGTCCGCGAGGCCGGCGTACGTCCGCAGTTCTAGCAGTCGTGCGAGAAGAACATCCCGTTCTTCCCAGCCAATGAATTCCTCGTCCATATCGGACACTTCGCGACCGGGGAGCAGCCTCTGGCTCTTGAGTTCCAGCAAGATGGCGGCCACGAGGAGGAATTCAGAGAGTTCCTCGATTTCGAGCGTCTCGGGCGCATCGCGAACGATGGCCACGAAGGAATCGACAATGGGTGCGAGGGGCACGTCGAGAACATCCACGTCATGCGAACTGATGAGTTGCAGGAGCAGTTCGATGGGCCCGCTGAATGCCGGCGTCGTCACGACGTAGGTCACGGACGAACTCTACTCAACCTCGTGACCATGCTCACGTACGATGGAGACATGCGGGTGCTTTCAGGAATTCAGCCATCGGGAACCATTCATTTGGGAAATTATCTCGGTGCGATACGAACCTGGGTGCGCGAGCAACACGAAGACGCCTTCTACTGCGTCGTTGATCTGCATTCTTTGACGCTGCCCATCGAACCCGCAGCTTTGCGCCAAAACACCGTTGAATGCGCGGCGTCATTGCTCGCGGCGGGCATTGACCCTGACAAATGCACCTTTTTCTTGCAGTCGGAGGTGCAATACCACCCTCGCCTGTCGTGGCTACTCGAGTGCGTGGCGACCATGGGTGAGTTGAACCGCATGACGCAGTACAAAGAAAAGGCCGAGAAGAGTCTTGGAAAGGTCGGCTTGTTCACCTACCCGGTCCTCCAGGCGGCCGACATTTTGTTGTACGACACAACCCATGTACCGGTCGGCGACGACCAGCGTCAGCACATTGAGCTCGCGCGCAATATTGCCGAGCGCTTCAATTTCAACTACGGCGACACGTTTGTTGTGCCGGAAGGCACCTTTCCGGCCGCCGGCGCGCGGGTGATGGATCTCCAGCAACCCGAGCGCAAGATGAGCAAGTCGGTCTCGAGTCCGCTGGGTACGGTGAGCCTGCTCGACAGCCCTGAGGACGTCATCAAAAAGGTCAAGAAGGCGGTCACCGACACAGATGCCGAGGTCCGATACGACCGCAAAGCAAAGCCCGGTGTCTCCAACCTCCTCGACATCCTCGCGGGTCTGCACGAGTCAACGCCCAGCGCTGAAGCCGAGAAGTATTCGCGATACGGCGACCTAAAGGCGGCGACCGGCGACGCGATCAACGACGTCTTCGGCCCCATTCAGCAGCGTTACGCCACGTATATGGCTGACCCGGCGGAAGTCCTGCGCATTATGTCGCGAGGCGCGGAGCGGGCCAGCACCATTGCCGAAGCGACGTATCGGCGCGCGGCCACGGCCGTGGGTCTCGTCGGCTGACGCCGTACAGGTTGCTAAACGGCAAACCCTGCCGACCGGAGCCACCAATTCGTGAGCGGAGTGAACGGGCTCCAGTGGAAGACCGCCGAACTGACGATGAAGAGCAGGATGACGAACGGCAACATCTGACCGCGAATGCGGAAATAGGTTCCGAGATGTTGACGCGGGACGAGCCGTTCGATGAGCGCGGATCCGTCAAGAGGTGGAATCGGCAGCAGATTCAACGCCGCGAGCGTCACGTTGCCAATGCCGAGATACACGAAGAACAGCAAGACGTTGAAATTCACGGTGGGATCGTGATGGATGTAGATCCAGCACACCACCCAGGCCACGGCCGCCAAGAGAATGTTGACTGCCGGTCCCGCGAGCGACACTGCGATGCTTTGATTGCGAGGCTTTCGAAGGTTATTGACGTTCACCGGCACGGGCTTTGCGTAACCGAACATGGGTAGACCACTCGCGGCGAGGACGAACGGCAGCAACAGTGTGCCAAAGGGATCAACGTGTGACACGGGATTGAGCGTCAGACGTCCGGCACGACGAGCCGTGTGATCCCCGTAATGATCGGCGACTGCCCCGTGCGCGACTTCGTGCAAGACAATCGAGGGAACGATGGCACCGAGTCGCAGGACAATTTGAGTCAGGTCGACACTCATGGAGATTGTCTACCAGCCCTATCCGTGTGCTCGTGGATGGGCGTCGACGTACGCCTGACGCAGAGTTGTCGTTGTGACTGCGGTATAGACCTGCGTCGTCGAAATAGACGCGTGACCGAGGAGCTCCTGCACGACACGAATGTCAGCTCCGTGCTCGAGCATGTGCGTCGCGCAGGAGTGACGAAAGACGTGGGCCGACACCTCGCCCGTGGGCACACCCGCGGCGAGAGCTCGTTCGTGGATAACGAGATCCACCCCTTGCCGCGTCAGGCGACCGCCCCGGGCATTCAGAAAGAGATGCGAGCGTGAAGCATCGGTAACAAGAGATGGTCGTCCGATCGGGGCGAGATATGCGAAAAGAGCGTCACGCAATGGCTCACCCATCGGCACCAAACGTTGCTTTGATCCCTTTCCCGTCACGCGAATCAGATCCTCATCGAAATCAATATCCCCGAGTTCAATACCGACCGCTTCCGACACCCGACAACCTGTGCCGTACAGCAACTCGAGCAGCACCTGGTCGCGTAGCGCCAGTGCGGGCGACGACGTGAGTCGGTGCGCGGACAGAAGACGATCAATAGCGTCCTCGCTGAGAGGCTTCGGCAGTGACCGACGCCGACGGCCCGGAGTGACGCCGGAAGCCGGACTGCCCGACGCGAGGCCCTCGTCCACGAGAAATGCGTAAAAGCCACGGATCGCAGCGAGCGATCTCGTCACTGTCGACGCCGAAAGACCCTGCGCACGCTGGGAGGCTAAGTACTCCTCGAGCAGCGGAGCATCCATGGTTCGCACATTTTGGGAACGAGTTGCCAGCCAGCGTCCGAGCGCGGTGAGATCTCGGTCGTACGCCTCGACCGTCGCCGGACTCCGACCCTTTTCGATGACAAGCCAACGCAGGAACTCCCGTTGCAGCGCGGCGTCATCCAAGAGGCTGCATCCCGCACACGTGGAGGAGGGCAATCATGGTCGCCGATTCAAGGGGTTCGTGACCATCAAGGAGAGAGCAGGCCTCGTCACGCGACAGCCACACCACTTCGGCCGACGATTCCTCCGGGCCGTCGGGGGCGCGCTCGACCGTAGAGAGACCTCGTGCCACGAAAATGGTCGTTGCCTGGGTCGTCCACCCAGGAGAATTCAGGTACCTACACAGCCGCGTGATGGATTGCGCCTGAAGCCCCATTTCTTCTGCCAGCTCACGTGCGGCGGTCACCTCTTCGGGTTCACCCGGTACGTCGCGCGTGCCCGCGGGCAACTCCCATAGCACCTGGTCCTGTGACGCCCGATATTGGCGCAACAAGCCAATCGAACCGTCGTCCGCAATAGGGAGGATGGAAACTGCTCCGCTGTGCACGACAATGTCACGATCGAAGGTCTCCCCCGCTCCTTCGACGAATCTCCGCTCGACGTGAAAGACGACAGACTCGAGAAGAGGCTCCGTGCGAACGACAGAGAAGGCGTCGCTCACAGCGAGGACGTATCGACGGTCTCTGGCGTAAAGATGTGCGGCTCGCGTCCTTCGGCGCGCTGGGCCGCTGCGGCGACAAGACCATCAAAGAGCGGGTGCGGACGGTCAGGGCGCGACTTGAATTCCGGGTGGGCCTGCGTGCCGACGAAGAATGGGTGTTCGGATTGCTCGACGAACTCGACCAGTCGACCGTCGGGCGATGTCCCCGAGCACACGAGACCTGCCGCTTCGAAGTTTTCGCGGAATCGCGAGTTGAACTCGTAGCGGTGACGGTGGCGTTCGGAGACGACCGTCGTACCGTAGAGCGCCGCCACAACCGAGTCCGGCGTCAACATGGCCGGATACGCCCCGAGACGCATCGTGCCACCCATGTCGGTGACCTCCAGCTGTTCCGCCATCAGTGCAATAACGGGCGCACTGGACGTCGAATTGAACTCGGTCGAATTCGCATCACTGAGACCGAGCACGTGTCGCGCGTACTCGATCACCATGACTTGCATGCCCAAGCAGATGCCGAGATAGGGAATGTCGTGCTCACGAGCAATACGGGCCGTCGCGATCATGCCTTCGATACCGCGCTCGCCGAAACCACCAGGCACGACGATTCCGTCGAGCTGACGAAGGGTCTCGCTGGTGACCTCCTGTGGCACCAACTCGGCATCGATCCATTCAATGTGCGTCTTGGCGCCGTGGGCAAAACCCGCATGGCGAATCGACTCCGCGACAGACAAGTATGCGTCGGGCATCGACACGTACTTACCCACTACGCCAATCCGTAGCGTGCGATTGGTTGAATGAACTCGAGAGACCACACGCTGCCACGTCGCAAGATCGATGGGACGCTGATCGATGTCGATGTCCAATGTCTCGCACACGATTCGGTCCAGGCCTTCTTCGTGCAACGTGATGGGGATGTCGTAGATACTCGGCGCGTCGACAGCGGAGATGACGGCATTCGCCGGCACGTCACAGAGCAGGGAAATCTTGCGCTTCAAACTCTCCGAAATGGGCTGGTCGGAACGACAAACGATGACGTCAGGCTGAATACCACGACTGCGCAACTCTGTCACGGAGTGCTGGGTCGGCTTGGTCTTCTGCTCCCCCGAAGGCGCCAAGAAGGGAACGAGCGTGAGGTGGACGTAACACACATTGCCGCGACCGGCGTCGCGACGGTATTGACGAATCGCTTCAATGAACGGAACGATCTCGATGTCACCCACGGTTCCACCGATTTCGACGATGACGACATCAGCGCCCAACGACCCGAGGCGACGGATGCGATCCTTGATCTCGTCGGTCACGTGGGGGATGACTTGGACCGTCTTGCCGAGGTAGTCACCCCGTCGCTCTTTAGCGATCACGTTCGAATAAATCGAACCGGTCGTCGTGTTTGACATCTTCGTCAACGACTCATCGATGAACCGCTCGTAGTGCCCGAGGTCGAGGTCGGTCTCGCCACCGTCGTCGGTGACGAACACCTCACCGTGCTCCCCGGGATTCATTGTTCCCGGGTCAACGTTGATGTAGGGGTCGAGCTTGCACATCGTCACGCGCAGACCGCGACTCTTCAACAAACGACCGAGAGAAGATGCCGTCAGACCCTTCCCCAGGGAGCTAGAAACTCCACCTGTTACGAAGACAAACTTGGTCATTGGCCACCCGCGATTTCCACGGGATTACATCGTACAACAGTTGCCCGTCCTTCGGGGCGATGCTCACCCGCCACTGAGCAGGCGCGCTGCGAGCGCACGCGACTCCGCACTCGCACTGTCACCCGCGAGCATGCGGGCAATTTCGCTGACGCGCGACTCTCCTCGTACCTCGGCTACATCGGTCGCGGCGACGCCATCTCGCACGGCTTTCTTTACGACGAAATGGCGATCAGCCTTGGCCGCAATTGACGCGAGGTGCGTGACGACGATGACCTGCTGCGTGCGAGCCAATTCCTGCAGACACTCTCCAATTTGTTGCGCGACGGTGCCGCCCACGCCAGCGTCGATCTCGTCAAACACCGCGACGACATCGTCCGGAACCGAGACCAGTGAGAGGGCGAGCAGAATTCTCGATAGTTCGCCGCCACTTGCAATCGTACGGAGTGGTCCGCCCGTCCTCCCGGGGGACGGCGAAAAGAGAAACTCCACATCGCTCCCGTCATCGCCCTCAACCACGATCTCGAGATGAGCTCCCGGGAGGGCCACCCGCGTGAATTGCGCGATCACTGCGTCCTGTAGCGAATTTGCGCTGACCCGACGTGCCTTCTTGACGATCTCCGCGAGTCGATTTTCTTCCATTCGCAGTTCTCGGAGCGACTCGTCCAATGTCACGACCGTGTCGGCCATCGCCTCGGCGTCCGCAATCTCTTGAACGAGTCGTTCACGGGCCTCAAGAACGGCTGCGAGGGATCCCCCATGCTTCCTGGCCAGTGCTTGCAGCTGGCTCACCCGCTCATTCAAGCGGCCCAATTCATCGGGGTCTGCTTCAATTCTCGACGTTTCGTCCGCCAATTCACGAACGACTTCTCGAGCGTCGAGGACCACGGATGTGAGTCGATCACGGAAGTCACCGAACTTACCTTCGACGGGAATGTCGTGGACGACACGGGTCATCAGTGACAGGACGGCAGTCTCGCTGTCGCCATCGAGGATCTCCACGGCCGCACTCAAGGCACCCAGGTGATGCAACGCCGACGACACTTCTTCGAGCCGCTGCAGAGTGGCGTCAAGTTCATCACTGTCCGTGGGCGCAACACGGTCGATCTCGGCGACCTGAAACCGGCGAAACTCGAGCTCCTGCTCCCATTTGCCCGGGTCCACTCCCCACGTGTCACGCTGATGCTCGAGGTCCGCAATTCGCGTTCGCACATCTCGAAGTGGTGTGTCGTCCACATCACCGTGCTCGTCGATCAGTCGGACGAGTTCTGCGCGTTGACGAAGCCGCAGGGAATCGTGCTGTCCATGGATGACCAGGAGGTCCTGGGCCAGCGTCCTAAGTTCCTCAGAGCTCACAGAGCCGCCATTCACGAAGGATCGCAGGCGACCTCCCGCAACTTGCTCTCGTCGCAACGAGACTTCGCCGGAACTCGTCCGAAAGACACTCGCCACCCGTAGTGAGGCGTCTCCTCGTGAGCCGCGCGTGTCCGACGAGCCCAGACACAAAGAAAGTGCCCCCACGAGCAAGGTTTTCCCTGCGCCGGTCTCCCCCGTTAGGACGTTGAACCCCGGACCGAATTCAATGGATGCTCCATCAATGGGACCGAGTCCCGATGCATCAAGTGCGACGAGTTCAACCTTCGGCATGTCCCTCACGGAGGCTGTGACGAAGTCGGGCACCGAGACCCAACTGTTCGCTGACGGCCACCAAAACTCCCTCGGGGGCGGCAGAAACAGTGACGCCCTCCCCTGTACCAAGAGTGCCGACGACCGTGCCGTCGCAGACCACTGCGCCATCACGATCCACTGTCTCGAGACGGATTGTTTGGTGGGCTCCGACGACGATTGAACGGTCAATGGTGAAGTGGGGCGCGATGGGTGTCACGACCATCACATTCAGATCAGGGCTTATCACCGGGCCACCGGCCGAAAAGTTATAGCCAGTGGATCCAGTGGCTGTCGACACCAGGACACCATCGGCCGAATACGTCAAGAACTCATCACCTTCGATGGAACACGTCAGGCGCACCATACGTCCGGCGTGCGAGCGCTCCACGACCACTTCATTGAGACAGAACTCACGAAGTGCTCCATCATCGCTTGTCACGATGAGCCCCATGCGAGTCTCAATTGGCAATTCCCGTCGTAGGGCCCTGCGGATTTCCTGAAGGAGGGTCCCCGGAGGCACCGAGAGGAGAAACCCAACGCGCCCCAAGTTCACGCCGAGGACTTCGGCTCCGGCTCCGTGCGCGAGTCGTGCCGCACGCAGAAACGTCCCGTCGCCACCGAGACTCACCACGAGAGTGTCTTTCGAGGGCGTTTCTAGGTCGGCGCCCACGTCAGCAAGCGTGATCCGGACGTTGATGCCCTCGGTCGACAACGTTTCCGAGATGGATGTGGCGAGCGCGAGCGCGTCATCGCGTGATTGATATAGGACCACCAGAACATCGCGCACGTCCGCACCTCCGGCGCCATCGTACTGACATCAACGTGAGTCCAGCGCGGACGTCGTGGGTGGCCTCAACAATCTGGTGCCTTGTTTCACTAGCGGTCTTGATCTGCGACCATGAGGGGAACAGCATCTCGAGACAAGCTGTACACGACCGAGATTGCTGCCGTTGGCCTTACCGTGACATTCGTATTGCTCTCCGTGGTTTTGCCCATCACAGTCGTCCTGTCTCGACCCCATAATGAAGGTGTTTGGTCAACACTCCTTCATTTGTCACAATGGGCTTCTGATTGGACCGTGAGTCTGTCTTTTGTTCTGGCCGTCACGGCAATTGGTTGGTGGTTGTCGCCGTCGAATGAAGAAGACGCCCGTCCCCACTCACGCGGCTCCGCCGTTCACCTCCATCGAGCACGAATCATTATTTTCGAGGGCGTCGCGATGGCGACGTGGACAGAAGTCAATTGTGGTCTCTACCTTGTGGCGCTCATCTACGTTTACGGCGTTTCGTCACTGATTCCAGGCAATCAAGTACCGCCGCTGGTTATCTATTTCTTGGCGTCCGTGGTTCTGTCAGGAACCGCTCTCACCATTTTGATGAAAACACTGCGCGATTGGCGGCAACTCTCTGAAGTCTCCCTCGAAACGATCGTCTCCGAGGCGTAGTTCGCACTTCGAAAAATCTAGAAATGACTGCGCCCGTCGTGCGCTTGGTCCCGCTATCTGGCGTCTGCGCGGCCCCATCGGGAATGTCTCACTGGTGTCGAAGGCGGGACTTGAACCCGCACGCTCTTACGAGCACCAGCCCCTCAAGCTGGCGCGTCTGCCTATTCCGCCACTTCGACGTGGGTTTCCATGTTATCGCACTCTACGGAGTGGACGTGCTGGGCGTCACCGAGATCCAGTTCGGAATTTCGTTGACGAACGCGGCAATGGACGATGTCGGAACCACACCACCTACGTCACTACTCGACAGCGTTACGAGGGGCTCGGTGTACAGCGGGCGGGCCCACCAATTGGTTGCGACGATCGCGTCAATCTGCAAATAGTCCTGCGTTGCGTCGACCGGGTTATAGGTCGCCTGCGCTTGCGTGTAGAGGGCATCGATCGCCGCTGATCGCCAGCCGAGGTCGAAGTCATCACCACCGTTCACCCCCGTCCAGCCCCGCGCGACCTGACCCGGCACGAGTCCGACAGGCATCGTGTACACCCCCACGCTCGCCACACCCCGAGCGAGATCAGCCGTGACCGTTTGATCGCTAGCTGCAGCAACAACGCGGACCACAACGCCTGCGTGGCGCCATTGCGCGAGTGCGACAGCCGCCGTCGCGCGATCGACCGAGCTCGGACCGACGGCCACGCGAATCACGAGTGGAGACCCTTTAGGAGAGATCCACACTCCACGTCGACGGGTGTAGCCGGCGTTCGTGAGGGTGGGAATGGCGCACGCGACGCAGTCCTGATTGACACTGGTGGGCACTGTCTCGAGTGGGACGAGGGCACTTTGTGTGTACGGGGTATATCCACTCGCTTCACCGTGATACGCGCTCGACTGAGCATAAATGTAGGAATCGGCGAGCGCCGGCGTGTACGTGACAGGACCGAAGACCTGATTAATCATGCTTTGTCGATCTAGCGCCAGGCTGAGGAACTCCCGAACGACCAACGAGGCCACACTCGGTGCCCGTGACGAATATCCAACGTTCACGATTTGGTCCGAGGGCGAGATGTGGCCCGACACGTACGGACGATTCGAGATGTGCAGCAGGTACGACGGAGTCGCTGACGTTAGATAGCCCACCGCCGCGTGGTTGGGAAAGAGCCCGACGGGCATATCGGTACGAACAATCACGTAGGTGTACGCGGGCTGCTGTCCCGTCCACCGTGGATCCACCGCCAGCGTTGCCGATGTTGGTGAGACGGAAATCAGGTCGTAGGGTCCCAAACTTGGCCGATTCACGAGGGACGCCATCGTGCATCCGAGAGGAGTTCCTCGAAAGTCGATGTCGCGAAACAACGTGCTCCAGTCGGCGTAGGGCTTCGTGAACACGGCGGTGGCGACCGTTTGTGCGGGATTGACCGTGAAAGAGGAAATATCGCGGTAGCCGTCAGCCTGCGTGGACGAGACCGTCCGCACCTTGTTAAACCACGCTAAAAGGTCGGTAGCGGTGAAGGGTGCTCCGTTACTCCATTCGAAGCCCGGCGAAATGGTGTACTGCACAGTTTGTGGTGACAGCGACGTCACCGACGCGGCGCTGATGGGGCCGTTTCCACCGACGGGAATGTCGCCGACCGACGGGGTGAAGGCCGACGGCCGAATGAGGTCGAGCAGAGCTCTCAGCGAGGGGCTGGTGTTGTGGTCGTAGTACCCGCAGCCCCGTAGAGGGCCCGGCAGCGACACCGTCAGTGTTCCTCCACCCGTGGTGGCGGCACGCGCGGCGACAGAACCTACGAAGAGAGAGCCGGCCAGTAAGAGGCCACTCAGCGCGACGCGACTACTGAAGCCGGAGGTCAAGAGCCAACGTAGCGAAGGCGAAGACGAGCGCGACTGCCACGGTGATGCGGTCAAGATTCTGCTCCACCACGGTGGAACCTTGCGCCATCGAACCGAGGGAACCACCGGCAAGGTCAGAGATACCGCCACCGCGACCCGAGTGCATGAGAATAAGGAAGATCAGCGCGATGGCACTAATGATTTCCACGATGATGATCAGCCACGTCAGCACGGCCACAACCTCCGATTACCGGCTCTTACCGTAGCATTCGCTCGCAATCGTCACAATCTCTACGAACTGCGCGGCCACCAAACTCGCTCCACCAACCAGAAAGCCGTTCACATTGCCATTGGTGGACAGTTCCTTGGCGTTGTCAGGATTCACGGATCCGCCGTACAGGACGGGGGTGTCCGCGCGCAGCGCCACCGGCAGAGCTTCACGAATCACGGAGGCCATACGCGCCACCTGCTCGACGGACGCAGTGTCGCCCGTGCCGATTGCCCAAATCGGTTCATACGCAACTGCGACCGGTCCACCCGTGAGACCTTCGACGGCAGCCGCCACTTGTCCTGCAACGAACGTCTCGTGTTCGTCCGCACCACGCACGTCGGCGCTTTCACCCACGCAGATCACCGGACGCAGGCCGCCCTTGAGAGCCGCAGCCGCCGTGGCATTGACGACCTCGTCGGTCATCCCGTAATAGGCGCGCCGCTCAGAGTGACCGACCAACACGGAGGTCACACCCAAGCGACGCAGCATGGCGACACTGATTTCACCCGTGTAGGCGCCCTTGTCCAACGACGAGACGTGCTGTGCAGCGACCCCAATCGGCAAACGGTCGGCATCGATAACTGACGTCACGGATCGCAGATCCACCGACGGAGGTGCGACGATCACGTCAACATTCTCGTGAGCGGCGGCGCGCAACAGAACGCCGATCTGTTGGGTCAAATGGATGGCCTCGACGTGATCGAGGTTCATCTTCCAATTGCCAATAATTTCAGAGCGCATGTCTCAACTACTTCTGGTTCCAGGGGCACTCCACGAGAGCCGTCAGCCCCGGAAGCGTGCCAAATTCAAGCAATTCCAGAGACGCGCCACCACCGGTTGACACGAAGCTGACTTGGTCCTCAACGCCGAACTTCGCCACCGCCGCGGCGGAATCACCACCACCGATGATGGAGAACGCGTCGCTGGCGGCTACCGCCTGGGCGACGGCGCGAGTACCCGCCTCGAGTCGGGGGTCCTCAAAAACCCCCATGGGACCGTTCCAGAGGATGGTGCCGGCGTTCGCGATGATGTCCGAGAAATGCTCAACCGACGCGGGTCCAATATCGAGACCCACAAAGCCGTCCGGAATGGAGGAGCCGAAAAGACTGGCTTCCTCGTCCCCTCCCCCGCCGAAGGGGGATCCCGAAGGAAGTCCGAGCGCATCCGTCGGCAACACGATGCGTCCCGTCTCGAGCAACTCGCGACACGCATCAACCTTGCTGTCGTCCACCAATGAACCGCCGATCGAGTGGCCGAGAGCTCGCCAGAACGTAAACGCCATGCCGCCGCCGACAATGACAGTGTCCGCCTTCTCGACCAACTTGGCCGTCACGGACAGCTTGTCAGCCACCTTGGCGCCACCGACAATGGCGACGAACGGGCCGGCGGGCTGATCAAACACTCCGAGAAGAGTCTCGACCTCTCGAATCAGATTGGGCCCCGCGGCACTCCGCATGAATTTCGGCGGAGCGACGATGGACGCGTGTGCCCGGTGCGACACGCCGAAAGCTTCATTGACGTAGTAGTCAAATCCCTTCACCAACAGACGGCCGAACTCTTCGTCGTTGGCCTCCTCGCCGGGTTCGTAGCGGAGATTCTCTAGCAACTCCACGCCCGGACACAGCTCTTCCAAGCGACGACGAATCGGCGCCACGGAGAGTTTCTCATCGTGACCCTTGGGTCGGCCGATGTGCGTGCACGCCACAACGTGCGCCCCCCGCGACATGAGATCTTCGAAGAGAGGCACGGCGGCACGAATACGGAAGTCGTCGACCACCGTCATGTGACCGTCGACTTCCTTCATCGGAACGTTGAAGTCCACGCGCACCAGTACGTTCGCTCCCGCGAGTGAACCCCAGTCGTCGATCGAAGGCAGACGCATGGTCAGGATCGCGATCCCATGAGAGCAGCGAGGTCGACCAGGCGATTCGAGTAACCCCACTCGTTGTCGTACCAACCGAAGATCTTGACCAGGCTCTGCTCGTCGTTGATCTGCTGAACCATCGTCATCTGCGCGTCAAAGGTGCACGACGCTGGCTGCCCCACGATGTCCGCGGACACAATGGGATCCTCGGTGTACACGAGAACACCCTTGAGAGGACCCTCCGCCGCAGCGGCCGCAAACGCGGCGTTTACTTCTTCAATCGACGTTGTCCGAGTGATAGCGGTGAAGTCCGTGATGGAGCCGTCAGGGATCGGCACGCGCAACGAGGTCCCGTCCAGGCGACCCTTCATCGCGGACAGCACGAGCCCTGTGGCTCGTGCTGCGCCGGTGGCCGTCGGGACAATATTGACCGCGGCGGCTCGAGCCCGACGGAGGTCCTTGTGTGGCAGGTCCAAGAGGTTCTGGTCGTTGGTGTACGCGTGCACGGTGGTCATGAGGCCGTTCGCCACACCGAAAGCGTCATCCAACACTTTGACCATGGGCACGAAACAATTCGTCGTGCACGACGCATTCGACACGACGAAGTGCGCGGCCGGGTCGAAGGTGTCGTCATTCACACCGACGACAAACGTGGCGTCGACGTCGGTTGCGGGCGCCGACACAATCACGCGCGTTGCTCCCGCGGTGAGGTGCGCACTGGCGCCTTCGCGGTCCGTGAAGCGACCCGTGGACTCAATAACCACATCGACACCGAGCTCGCCCCATGGCAACTTGACGGGCTCGCGCTCGGCCAACACCTTGATGGAGCGTCCGTCAACGATCAACGCGTCATCCGAGTGCTCAATCGCCACGCCGAGACGACCCTGCGTGGAGTCGTACTTCAGCAAATGGGCGTTCATCTCGACTGATGTGAGGTCGTTAATGGCGACTACTTCGACGTCGCTGCCGAGCGTCGCGCGTAAGAAACCACGCCCAATTCGACCGAATCCGTTGATACCTACTCGCACTGTCATGGACACCTCTCAAACTAGAGCCGGTTAATCATGCCACCAATTCGGCGAAACAACGTGCCATTTTCTCGGCGTCGTGCACCCGACCATTTCGTCCAGCGATGTCGGCCTCTACGACCCGATGGCTGATGTCGCCGCGCACCAGGCCGCACGAGCGGTCGAGAACGACCACGTCGACGGGAACCCCGTGTCGGGCGAGGGCACTTACGTGGTCAGCGACGGAATACCCTTGCGTCTCCGGCGTTTGCTCGTGCAGATTCGCCACGAACACCCGTAGTGCGGGCGTAGACGCCAATGCCGCAGTCATCCCTGGAATGACGCACGCTGCGAGTACGGAGGTGTAGAGAGAACCCGGGCCAATGACAACGAGGTCCGCGTGTGCGAGAGCCGACACCGCGCGCTCGGGCACACCAATGGTTGCGGGCTCCGTTGAGAGCGACCGAATATTCGTGGATGCGGCGACTTCCACTTGACCCTCCGTGCGACCTTCGTCGGTGCGCGCCACGAGGACCACTCCCGCCGTCGACGCCGGCAGGACCTCTCCCGTGATGTTGAGGACCGTTCCAATCGCCCGCACCGAGCCTTCAAGGTCACCCGTGGCGTCAATCAGCCCCGCGAGAAGGAGATTGCCAAAGGCGTGTCCCTCCAAGTCGCCAGCGCGAAACCGATGCTCCAGGTGCGCGGTGAGCGGGCCGTGAGAGTCGGCGAGGGCCGCCAAGCACTTACGAATATCCCCTACCGCGGCCATTTCCAAGTCTTCGCGCAGGCGTCCTGACGATCCTCCGTTATCGGCCACCGACACGATCCCGGTCACCTCGGACGTCAACTGCCGCAGCGCGCGTAGCGACACCGCTGTGCCGTGTCCACCCCCGACCGCGACAGCTCTCATCGATCAACGTCCCGGTGGAACACCGCGGCCTTGAAGGGCAGGCGCCGCCCAATTTCCTCCGTGATCGCTACGGACCGGTGGCGTCCCCCCGTGCAGCCGATCGCCACCGAGAGGTACGACTTTCCCTCCTTGGCAAAGGCGGGAATCTGCCACGTGAGCATCGACACGACGTCCGTAATGAATCGCTGGGCGTCATCGTGCTCGAGCACGTACGTCGCGACCGCCTCGTCCAAACCCGAAAAGGGCCGCAACGATTCGACCCAGTGCGGGTTCGGCAGGAACCGGCAATCAAAAACGAGGTCGACGTCACGCGGAATGCCGTTGGAATAGCCGAAGGAGATCACCGAAATCCGCATGCCCCGATCGCCTTCGGGGCGGTGAAACACTTCGGCGATCCTCTGGCGCAATTGATTCGAATTCAGAACTCCCGTGTCAATAACGAGGTCCGCGCTGTCGCGAATGGATTGAAGTTGCGTCCTCTCCCCCGCGATGGCGTCCGCGACCGAGGGCGCCGGAAAGGGGTGACGGCGTCGCGTGCCTTCGAAGCGGCGAATCAGCACCTCATCGGGGGCGTCAAGGAAAAGAATGCGAGCGTCCAACTGCTGTGCGCGTAGTTCCGTGAGAACAGCCAGCAATTGGTCGGGCTGTACGCGCCCACTGCGTCCAACCACGAAGGCCACGCCAACAAAATCGGGAGATCCGGCCACAGCCAGGTCACTGACGCGCGCGATCAGATCCAGAGGAAGATTGTCGATGACGAACCACCCGAGATCCTCCAGTGAGGCTGACACGGTGGAACGACCGGCCCCCGACATACCGGCGACGAGCAAGATCTCATTCATCTACTGCACCTTCCTTGGTTAGCCGCACGGGGGACGTACCGTGAAAGTGATCGTAGAGGGTGACGGCCACGGCGTCGGGAAGTGCGGGTACGGCTCGCAGCTCCTCCAGGGTTGCTCCCCGGACGGCCGCGAGCGAACCGAAGTGCGTCATGACGGCATCTCGACGAGCGGGCCCGAGCCCTGGGATGCCGTCGAGCGCTTCACGCACCATCGACTTGCCTCTCTTCGAGCGATGGAAGGTGATGGCGAAACGGTGAGCCTCGTCACGAAGGCGCTGCACCAAATACAGGGATTCCGAACCTCGATCCAAGGCGATCGGCACCGACGAACCGGGTCGGTAGAGCAATTCTTCTCGTTTGGCCAATGCCACAAATTCAACCGGAGCCGTCAGGGCGGCGTCGTCGTAGGCGAGCAGGGCGGCGCCTAATTGAGGGAGGCCACCGTCGATGATGATGAGATCGGCGTTTCGAAACTTTCCGTCAGTGGAGCCCCAGTGCTCCAGTCGTCGACGAACGACTTCACGCATCGCGCCGGCGTCATCGTTACCGAGCACCGAGCGCACATTGAAGCGTCGATAGTCGCTCTTTTTCGGCAACCCGTCTTCGAAGACCACCATGGAACCGACGTAGTTCGTTCCCTGGAGGTGGGACATGTCGAAGCACTCGATCCGGTACGGCGGCTGCGGTAGCGAGAGTGCACTTCCCAACTCCTGTAGTGCTCGCGCGCGCGCATTGTGGTCGTGCTCGCGGCGTAGAGAATCGGTGCGCAGGACTTCGACGCCGTCGTCCATCAGCATGCGCACGAGATCGCGACGACGTCCCCGTTGCGGCGCAATAAGTGTGACGGGACGGCCGCGGAGGTGCGCCAAGTACTCCTGGACGAGGGGCTGTGCCGCCACAGACTCCGGCACAAGCACCACCCGAGGCACCGCGGCACCGTCTTCATAAATCTCCGGGAAAGCCCGTACAAGAATCGTCGCGTCGTCCTCGTCGAATGAGAGGTCCATCATGAGGGCGTGCCGCCCCACGACGCGGCCACCCCGCACACGGAACATCGTGACCGCGGCTCGTGATCCGGAGATCGTTACCGCGTAAGCGTCCAGCTCGCTGGCGTCATCCAACACGATGCGCTGACTCTCCGCGGCTCGTCCGAGCGCGTGGAGGCCGTCACGCGCTCGTGCGGCGTCTTCGTACCGCTGATCAGTGGCGGATTGCGCCATCCGATCCTCAAGTTGCCGGCGCAAGATATTGACGTCACCCTCAAAGAATCGCTCGAAAGACTCTTCGAGTTCCGCATACCTCTCCGGCGTCACCGCGTTGATGCAAGGTCCCGCGCACTTGCCAACGTCGTAGAGAAGGCATGGTCGCTGCTGACGTTCGTGCGCACGGAACTTGTTGTTCGAACAACTCCGCAGCGGGTAGGCCAACAGGACCTCGTCGAGCGTGCGACGGAGAGAGCCCACGTGCGCAAAGGGTCCGAAGTAGCGAACACCTCGGACGTGCCGACCACGCGTGATGTACGGCTGCGCCCACGGGGTGCGTCGGTCCAGGGCGAGGAAAGGGAAACTCTTGTCGTCCTTCAGCCGCATGTTGTACCGGGGCTGATGCGTCTTGATGAGCTCGTTCTCGAGAATGAGGGCGTCGACTTCGGACTTAGTGATCACCCACTCGAGACTCGTCGCCTCGTGCATCAGGGTGCGCGTTTTGGGGTCAAGGGCTGACGGACGTTGAAAGTAGTTACTGAGCCGCTGCGAGAGCGACCGGGCTTTCCCTACGTAAATGACATCGCCGCGAGCATTGCGGTACAGATAACAACCGCTCTCGTGGGGAATACCACTGGGCTTCTCCAGCATCACTTCCGCCGGCGCGTCTTCTTCACCTTAAGGACGTCCGCGAGGACAGTTCCGGTCGGCGTCCCCGTTGTGGCCACGTGCTCCGGCGTTCCTTCCGCCACCACGGTGCCGCCCCGGCGACCGCCCTCGGGTCCCATGTCAATGATCCAGTCAGCGGTCTTAATGACATCGAGATTGTGTTCGATCACCAGAACGGTATTGCCCTGGTCCACGAGACGATGCAGAACCTCGAGCAGGCGCCGCACGTCTTCGAAGTGCAGACCCGTGGTCGGTTCGTCGAGGACGTAAAGCGTGTGTCCGGTCGGACGCCGCGCCAATTCCGTGGCCAGCTTGACGCGCTGCGCTTCACCACCGGAGAGCGTGGGAGCGGGTTGTCCGAGTCGCACGTAGCCGAGACCAACATCCGCCAGAGACTGAATGTGGCGAAGAATCGACGGCTGACGCTCGAAAAACTCCAGAGCCTCGCTGACGGGCATGTTGAGCACGTCGGCGATGGACTTACCGCGGTACAACACTTCGAGCGTCTCGCGGTTGTACCGGGAGCCCTGGCATGTTTCGCAGTTGACGTAGACGTCGGGCAGGAAGTGCATCTCGATCTTTAAGGTCCCGTCACCCGAACAGGCTTCACAACGCCCACCCTTGACGTTGAACGAGAAGCGTCCCTGCTGATAGCCGCGGATCTTGGCTTCCTGTGTATCGGAGAACAGCTTGCGGATCTTGTCGAAGACGCCGGTGTACGTCGCAGGATTCGATCGCGGCGTGCGACCGATCGGCTGCTGGTCGACGGCCACCACCTTGTCGACCGCGCCCACGCCATCGATACCGTCGTGTTCGGCCGGTACGACTTTGGTGCCGTAGAGACTCCGTTGGAGACTCGCCAGCAGAATGCCGTTGATCAGCGTCGACTTGCCCGATCCGGAGACGCCGGTGACCGCGACAAACCCTCCGAGGGGTACCGAGACGTCAATGCCCCGGAGATTGTTCGCGCGCGCATTGCGGATCAGAAGGACGTCCTCGGACATCTCGCGACGCGACGTGGGTACAGCGATCGAGCGAGAACCCGAGAGATACGCGCCCGTCAATGACGCCTCATTTTTTAGGAGTTCCGCGAGGCTCCCCGCGTGCACCACGTGACCGCCGTGCTCTCCCGCCCCGGGGCCAATGTCGACGATGTAGTCCGCTTCACGGACGGTCTCTTCGTCGTGCTCCACGACGATGACGGAGTTGCCAAGATCACGCAGACGCTCAAGAGTCGCGATCAATCGACGATTGTCACGCTGATGCAGCCCGATTGAGGGTTCGTCAAGGACGTAGAGGACACCGACGAGGTGACTTCCTATCTGGCTGGCGAGCCGGATGCGCTGCGCCTCGCCGCCTGAGAGCGAAGCAGACGCGCGCGACAACGTCAGGTAGTCGAGCCCGACGTCGAGCAGGAACGACAGACGCTCCACGATCTCCTTGACCACCTGCGCAGCGATCTTGGCGTCACGGGCGTTCAACGCTAACGACGTGAAAAACGCCACGGCATCATCAATCGTGTCATTACACACGTCGGCGATCGAGCGCGACGCGACTTTGACCGCCAGGACCTCTGGCTTGAGACGGCGTCCTAAGCAGGCGTGGCACTCTACTTCTCGCATGAATTGTTCGGCCTGCTCGCGGGTCCAGTCGCCTTCCGCTTCGTTGCGCTTGCGCTCGAGCCACGTCACGATGCCGGAGTAACTCGCGTCGTAGGACCGAACCTTGCCGTACCTGTTGCGGTACTTAACGGCGACGGTGGAATCCCCGACGCCGTAGAGCACCAACTGACGATCCTTGGCCTTCAACTTGTTCCACGGCGTGTCTATCGAGAAGCCACCCAGGTCGCACACACCCTTGATCATCCGCTCGAAGTACTTAAATCGCAGTCCTCCCCACGGGGCTAACGCGCCGTCGGCCAGGGACAAGGATTCGTCGGGGACGACGAGCAGTGGGTCTACCTCAAACCGGGTGCCGAGACCTGTGCACGTGGGGCACGCCCCGTACGGAGAATTGAACGAAAAATCGCGCGGAGCGAGTTCCGTGAAACTAATGCCGCACTTCGAACACGCCAAGAGCTCACTGAAGGACTCCAACTCATCGCCTTCGACCCACAGAACGGACACGATGCCTTTTGTGAGTTTGAGTGCGGCTTCCACCGACTCGGTCAATCTCTGGCGTGACGCCGAGCGTGCCGTCAAACGGTCGACGACGACCTCGATGACGTGCGTTTCGTACCGTTCAAGCTTGATGTCGGCGCGGTCCGCCAACTCACGAACCTCGCCGTCCACGCGAACACGAGAGAAACCTTGACTCGCCAAGTCGTCAAACAGTGAGGAATACTCTCCCTTGCGGCCTTCGACGACGGGAGCCAAAACGAGAAAACGGCTCCCGTCATTACGCCCGAGTATCAAGTCCACGATTTGCTGAGGCGTCTGTCGCGTGACGGGATCGCCACAGTTTGGACAGTGCGGTACGCCAATGCGCGCGAAGAGAAGGCGCAGATAGTCGTAGACCTCAGTGATGGTGCCGACCGTTGACCGTGGATTCCGAGACGCGGTCTTCTGGTCAATGGAGATTGCCGGCGATAGCCCTTCAATGAAGTCGACGTCTGGCTTGTCCATTTGGCCCAGAAACTGTCGCGCGTACGCGGACAGGCTCTCCACGTAGCGGCGCTGACCCTCGGCATAGATCGTGTCGAAGGCGAGAGACGACTTCCCCGACCCTGACAATCCGGTAAAAACGACCAATTTGTCGCGCGGAATCTCCAACGAGACATTCTTTAGATTGTGGGCGCGCGCGCCTTGCACGCGAATAGTGGAAGCCATGGTCGGAGACTACTGTCCGGATGTCTCCTCTTCGACCGGTGCGTCGGAAGCAATTTGTGACCGAAGTTCGTGAAGAAGATCTCGCAATGCCGCGGCTTCTTCAAAGCGAAGTTCGTGCGCCGCGGTCAACATCTCATCTTCAATGCGGGCAATCTCGGACGAGACATCGTCCAACACGCCAATCCCCGCCCGTTCGCGCGCGGATAACGGCGCCGTCTCTTTCTTCGACGGCGCCCGCAGACGATTCAAGATGTCCGCCACATTCTTGGTCACCGTCACGGGGCTAATGCCGTGTTCCGTGTTGTACGCCTCTTGCATGGCGCGTCGTCGCTCTGTCGTCGTGATGGCTTCGCGCATGGAGTCCGTCAATCGATCGGCGTACAGAATGGCGTGTCCGTGGGCATTACGCGCGGCTCGACCAATCGTCTGGATCAGTGCGCTACGGGAGCGCAAGAAACCTTCCTTATCCGCGTCCAAAATCGCCACCAAGGACACTTCGGGCAAGTCGAGACCCTCGCGCAGCAAATTGATACCAACAAGGACATCGAATTCGCCGAGTCGTAACGAGCGCAGGATCTCAATACGTTCAATGGTGTCGATGTCGCTGTGGAGGTACCGCACGCGGATGCCGTGCTTGCCCAGGTAGTTCGTGAGGTCCTCCGCCATGCGCTTCGTCAGCGTCGTCACGAGAACTCGTTCGCCCCGCTCCACCACCTCGAGAATGCGCTCTCGGAGATCATCAATCTGATTCTTGGTCGGCACAATCGTCACGACGGGATCGAGCAAGCCCGTGGGACGAATCACCTGCGGCACAAT
The DNA here is from genome assembly GCA_903873775.1 of uncultured Actinomycetes bacterium. Classification (GTDB taxonomy): domain Bacteria; phylum Actinomycetota; class Acidimicrobiia; order Acidimicrobiales; family RAAP-2; genus RAAP-2. The sequence goes on along the minus strand of CAIQPR010000017.1, from coordinate 95,828 downwards.
CTGGTCGGAATTCTCCAGCTCGAACGGTCCTGGCGTCGCCGAGACGAACACCATTTGGGGAACGAGCTCGAGGAATTCGTCCAGATTGAGGGGACGGTTGTCGAGGGCACTCGGAAGTCGGAATCCGTGCTCGACGAGCGTCTCCTTACGGGCCTTGTCCCCCGCAAACTGGCCCCGTACCTGGGGCATCGCCACGTGAGATTCATCGACCACCACGAGGAAGTCGTCCGGGAAGTAGTCCAGAAGTGTGAAGGGTCGCTCTCCACGACTGCGACCATCGAGGTGCGCGGAGTAATTCTCAATACCCGCACACGTACCCGTTTGTTCGATCATCTCGATGTCGTGCTCGGTGCGAGACCGAAGTCTCTGCGCTTCGAGGAGTTTGCCCTCGCGCTCGAAGGTTTGCAGTCGTTCTCCCAGCTCAGCCTCGATCGTCCGAACCGCCCGTTCGAGGGTCTCTTGACCGGTGGCGTAGTGCGATGCCGCAAAGATGGTCACTTCGCCGACATCTCCTCGCTCTTCCTGCGTCATCGGGTTGAAGAAGGAGATGCGGTCGATCTCGTCGCCAAAGAAAGAGATACGAATGGCCTCGTTGTCGTACGCCGGCTGCAATTCCAATGTGTCGCCGCGAACTCGGAAGGTCCCACGAGCAACGAGTAGGTCATTGCGCGAATACTGCATCTCGACCAGACGACCCAGCAGTGCCCGCTGGTCCACCACGTCGCCCACCGCCAGCGCCAGCATGCGCTCCTTGTATTCCCGTGGCGAGCCGAGACCGTAAATACATGACACGGACGCCACGACCACGGTGTCGCGACGCGTGAGAAGGGCCGACGTAGCCGCGTGGCGCAGACGGTCGATCTCTTCGTTGATCGAGCTGTCCTTCTCGATGTACGTGTCCGACGACGGCACGTACGCCTCGGGTTGGTAGTAGTCGTAGTACGAAACGAAAAACTCCACTCGGTTCCGCGGCAACATGTCCCGCAACTCCGACGCCAACTGGGCGGCGAGCGACTTATTGGGCTCGAGAATGAGAGTGGGTCGCTGGACGCGTTCAATCATCCAGGCGATGGTCGCTGTTTTCCCGGAACCGGTAATGCCCTCCAGCGTTTGGTAGCGCAGGCCATTTTGAACGCCGTCCGCGAGACGCGCAATGGCCACCGGCTGGTCCCCTTGCGGTGAGAAGGGTGTGTCAACAACGAAATCAGCCATCGAGCAACCCCTTGCGCTTGAGCAGTCCGTCAAGAGCGCCCTGCAGATCGTCGAGAGACCCCTCGTTCGAAATGACTTCGGTGCACAGGGCTGTGCGTTCGACATTCGTCATCTGGTTCGCGAGTCGAGCTCGTGCGTCGTCTTCGCGCATGCCGCGATGCTGCGTGAGACGTCGCACCGCAGTCTCAGGGTCCACAACGATGCACCACACCTCGTCCAGAGAGAAGAGTTCACGATGTTCCGGTCTATAGAGCGGCAGGGCGACAACAACGAGGGATGTCGGTGCTTCGTCAATTCGGCGGATGATCTCCAGACCAATCTGCGTATGGGTGATGGCGTTCAAACGACGCAGGGCCGAACGGTCGTGGAACACCACGTCCGCCACGAAGGCGCGGTCCAGATTTCCGTCCTCCATCAAGATGGCGTCTCCAAAGGCGTCTCGGAGCTGTTGCCACGCGGGGGCGCCCGGAAGAACGATCTCGCGGGCGACGACGTCCGCGTCGACCACCGTGGCGCCACGGGTCGCCAGATAATCCGTGGCCGCCGTTTTCCCCGATCCAATTCCGCCGACAACGGCTAAGCGACTCATGTAACTACGGTAGTCACCCGCTTCGAGAACGTTGTGCGCCTTCGGTAGATTGTCGAGGTGACCCTTGGCGCCTCAGACGTATCCGCCACGCGCCGACGCTGGCTCGAGTCACCGTGGGACACAGTGGTCTTGATCGTGCTGGCCTTCGCGCCCCTCTTGCTGACGAAGCCGGGGCTGCTTGCCGACGACACCAAGGTCTATCTCTACCTCGACCCGTCTCACCTTCTCGCCACAGCGGCGTCCATGTGGAACACCGACGTCGGGTTCGGGACCGTCACCCACCAAAACATCGGATACCTCTTCCCGATGGGTCCCTACTACTGGATCTGTCACGCGTTGAGTGTTCCGACCTGGATAGCCCAACGCGTCTGGATGGGTGGCCTGCTCTTCCTCGCGGGTCTTGGAGCTCGCAAATGCGCCGCCGAAATGGGATTAACGCGTCGCGCGGGATTCTTGGTCGCCCTTGCGTACATGTTGTCGCCCTTCATCATCGTCGACATCGCCCGTACCTCGGCCCTCCTCATGCCGTGGGCGGGACTTGGCTGGATGATGGTCTTCACAATTCGTGCGGCCCACCGCAATGACTGGCGCAATCCCGCTTTATTTGCCATCGTCGTGGCGTTGGCGGGCGGTATTAACGCCACATCGATTCTGACGGTTGGTCTTGCCCCCATCGCCTGGCTCTTCTTCGCCGCCGCGACTCGAGAAATTCCGTGGCGCCGCGTTCGCGCCGTGCTGATCCGCATGGGCTCGCTCTCGCTCGTCGTGTCCTTGTGGTGGCTGGCCGGACTGTGGGCTGAGGGCAAGTACGGCATCAATATTTTGAAGTTCACAGAATCGTTCTCCACGGTGACGCTCACATCGTCGGCCTCCGAGGTATTCCGTGGCTTGGGGTACTGGTACTTCTACGGCACTGACGGACTGCAGTTATGGACAGGGAACTCGATTCACTACACGAGCGGCAACGTGGTTCCCCTCGCCAGTTTTCTCGTCCCAGCTACGGGGTTCGTGGCCGCTCTCGTGATTCGTTGGCGGTACCGCCTGTTTGCAGTTGGTGTCACCTTCATTGGCTTGGTAGTCGCGGTGGCGTCGTACCCACTGTCGAGTCCGACACCATTTGGTGTCGTCTTGCGGTACCTCGCCACCCATACGACGGTCGCTCTCGCCATGCGCTCCACCAATCGGGTGATCCCGATCATGACCATTGGACTGGCGCTTTTGGCCGGAGCCCTCTTTGACGCACTGGTCGCTCGCTGGCCCCGTCTTCAGTGGTGGAGCGTCGGGGTCTTCTCGCTCGCGTGCATCACGGCGATGTCGCCCTTGTTCACACTGCGGTCCATCCCCTCCAACCTGACGCTGCCCGAGACGCCTCCCTCCTACGTCCAGCAGGCCGCGAAGGAACTCAATACCGGCTCGTCGACGAGCAATGTCCTCGGCTTGCCAGGATTTGATTTCGCCTATTACCGCTACGGGACCTACAACGATTCATTGTGGCCCGCGCTGGTGCACCGTCCCTGGATCTCCTCGCAGGTCCAACTCGTTGGAGAGCCGGCGAGTATCAACCTCATACGTTCGCTGGACTCCACTCTCCAAGATGGCGTCGCCGAGCCGGCCTCCATTGCTCCGATTGCGCGTTTGTTTGGGGCGTCAAACGTGTTGGTGCAGTTTGACGGACAGTATGAGCGATACGGAACACCACTACCCCCGTACTTAGACCACCTCTTTTCATCTCCGAACGTCGGGATGACCGAAGTGGGCTCGTACGGACCTCAGACGACATTCACCGCCATCAATGGTCCCTATATCAACGAGAACACTCTCGCCTTGCCTCCCGGTTACCAGTGGCCGCCATCGCTCAAGATCTATTCCGTGAGCGCGGCTCGCCCTCTGGTGCGTGTGGAATCAACGAGCTCTCCCTACATCGTCGCCGGTGATGGAGCGGGCCTCGTGACGCTCGCGAACGTGGGTGGACTCTCGGGCGGCAATGTCATTCTCTATGACGCGTCGACACCTCGCTCCATGATCGCCGAGGAGGCGCACCAAGCCGGCGCCACATTGGTGCTGACCGACTCCAATACAAAGTCGCAACAGACGTTCGGAACCCTGAACGCCACGCAGGGCTACGTACTTGCGGCGAACGAGAAGTACTCGAACAACGAGCAAGAGCAGAGCATTCCGGTTTTCCCCAACGCTCCTGCGAATTCCCAAACCGTCGCGGAACTCACGGGCCTCTCATCCGTGACGGCGTCCAGTTATGGAAACCCCATCACGAACAACCCAGAGAATCAGGCGTATAAGGCTGTCGATGGAGACTCCACCACGTCGTGGGCAACAGCCGCCTTCTCGAATGCCGACGGGCAGTGGTGGCAGGAGACAGCACTGGAGCCCCACCGAATTTCCTCGCTGCAGATCACGCAAGCGCGCGACATCTTTATTAACCGTTACATCACCAAGATTGGGATATCCGTTGACGGTCGGCCGAACATCATCCGGACCTTGACGCCATCGTCTCAGAATCCGCCGGGTCAGACCATTTCCATACCTCCAACCACCGGACGTACGGTTCGGATCACGATTCTGGGAGTGACGGCAGCGCCACACGGCGTCGCCACCGCGAGCATGGTGGGATTCTCGGAAGTTGCGGTCCCGGGTTTTGGTCCGGCCACGAGAGGGTTGCTCCTCCCCACGTCCCTACTCGCCGCGGCAGGCTCTGCCGCACAGACTGACTCTCTCAAGATCGTCGTATCCCGACTTCGAGTCTCTCCCTATTCAGTCCGAGCCGACCCAGAGCCGTATCTGCTGCGCTACGTGGACCTGCCCTATTCCCGCTCTTTCACGATCTCGGGCACGGCGTCGCTCAATTCACTCGCGAGCGACCAGGTCGTCAATGAGATCCTGGGGCGACACCCCGGCGCCGGCACGTCGATTATCGCCACGACAAGTTCGTCACACATCAAAGGTTCCCTCGCCAACTCGTCGTGGAGCGCCTTCGACGGCTCGCTGCAAACTCTGTGGCAGCCTCGTTTCAAGTCTGGTGCTGGAGAATTTGTCCAAGCGACGCTGTCGCACTCTGTGACCATTCACACCTTCAAGATGACCATCGTGAACGACGGTTATCACGCGGTACCGACCGAAATGAGCATTAGCAACGGGCGCACTACCGAAAACTTCGCGATACCCACAACGCTCGCGGCTCAGGGCTCTGCTCTGAATACGGAGCAGATCTTCACCATCAACGTTCCCGCGATCACGGGCTCAGCGTTTCGATTTACTACGGTCAAGTTCAAGACCGCCACCGTCCTCGACCGCGTCAGCGGCGGCATCAATTTCCCACCCATCGCCATCGCGGACATCGCCATTCCCGGTGTGACGCCGGGTGTCACGAATCCCACGTTCTCGTCCGGCTGCCGCAGCGACCTGCTCAAGATCGATGGCGTGTCGATTCCGATTCGTGTGAGCGGGAGCTCGGCGTCGGCTCTGGCTGGAGACGCCTTGCCGTTCACGTCCTGCGCTACTGCACCCACCACCGTCTCCGCCGGTCAATCCGTCATTACCTCCAGCCCCGGACTTGCGACCGGTCTTGATCTCGACGACGTTCAGCTCTCGTCAACGGGTACCACGGCCGGGCCAGTACCCACCGTTTCCGACGCGGCCGGACACTGGTACGGACGCACCGTCGTTCGCTCCACGGTTGGTTCAGCAGACGCCGGACAGTGGGCGGTTCTCGGACAGTCCTACGGTCCGGGTTGGCACGCAATCTTGAACGGTCGCGATCTCGGCACACCGACCCTCGTCGACGGGGCGTCAATGGGGTGGCGTCTTCCTTCGCACATCTCGTCAACTGAACAGCTCGCCTTCGTCTGGCAACCGCAGAACACCGTTCTCTACGCTCTCCTCGCATCACTCTTCGGTTTCCTCGCGGTGCTCGGCATCGCCGTCTTCAACTGGCCCCGACGCCGTGGTCTCAGTGTTGACGAAATGACTCGCGAGCACGTTGACGCCACGCCCGTGCTCTCTGTGTTCGTGGGTAATGTCACGTCGTCACCCCTCGTCACGTACACGGCCGCGGTGATCATTGGCCTCTTCGTGTCCATCTGGATGGTGCCGTTCCTCGTGGCGGCGGCGTGGGTGTGGCGCGCACGTCCCTCGATTGGCCGTTTACTCGGCGCCAGCGCCGTCCTGTCCCTACTGGCGGGTATTGCCGTCACCATGTCGGCAACGCTCGGCACGTGGACCAGAGACATCACGTGGCCCGCTCATGTCCACTACAGCAATAGCTTCGTCTGGTTCGCCATGGCGCTGTGGTTCTTCCTGGTGATTGCCAATGTCCAGCCCCAGGCTCTCTCCTCGCGAGCCGCACGACCGCGACCTACTCCTCGAGATACGCCGCCGCCCGCCGCCAGCGCAACGAAAGAGGCCCCTCGAGGCGAGGCCGCCCCCACAGAGTCCCGCCGTACGCGTCGATGGATGCCGGGAGCGTCGAAAGTACCGGTCGTCGTCGCGCCGGCGCTCGTCGCTCGACGTCGACGCGGACTCAACGTTGCTGACCCGGACCACAATCAGCCGACCGAGGAGATCGAACCCGACGAGCCAATGCAGATCCCGGTCGTCGGGCTTCCGAGGACCTTGTTTTTCCTCCGGGCCGCACGTCGCTTGCGCCATCAACCTGAGGAATTGGACGCTCTGATGCGACAAGACACCACCAATCTGGTCGTGGGTCGCACCGCAATTTTCAATCGTGAGGTCTTGGAGATTGCCGACCCTCGCCTCGCCGCAGCGGAAGCGCTCGCCGAACGTGGTGCCCGCGTGACGGCCATGCGAGTGCCGACGGCGAGCTCTCTCGAGGACGTCGACTCACCAACACCGCGCGTGTCGTACCTCGACGAGATTCCGTTTCAACCTTTGAATATCCCCGTTCGTGACGGAAGTTTCGACCTCGTCATCGTGCACGACATTTTTTCTTTCGTCGACGACCCACGGCGACTCCTTGAAGAAGTGGTTCGTGTGACGCGACCCGGCGGGTCCATTTTCGTGCAGAACCGCATGTGGCTCTCGCCCACCGGAGGGTTTGAGACCAGCCCGTGGCACCTGGTCTCCGGTTCCTACGGGCGCCGTCGCTATCGCACCAAGACGGGCCACGAGCCTGACAAGCGATTTGGGGAGACGCTGTTTGCCCTACGTCCGCACGAATTGGTCCGCATCGTCCGACAGCACCGAGGTCTCGCTCTCTACACGGTGGGCCCTCGCCTCCTCGGGCCTTCGTGGCGATGGACTCTCAAGGTGCCGCTCATGCGGGACCTCATCATCCACGACCTCGTCGTTGTGATCGAACGTCGCTAACTCGCCCTAGTCGACAAGCCGACGAAAGAGCGAGAGCGCGACTTCATCCCACGAGAAGGTTGCCGCGTATTCGGCGGCACCGGATGCGAGCCGTTCACGCAATTCAGCGTCACTGAGAACATTCACCAGGGCGTCGGCAAGCGAATCCGTTTCAGGAACAAGAAGTCCACTGTGATTGGCGTCCACGGCGTCGTGGTGACCGGCAATGTCATGGACCACGGCGGGCGTGCCGCAGGCGGCGGCCTCGGTAATCGTCATTCCCCAGCCCTCTCGAAGCGACGTTGACGTCAGCACCCACGCGGACCGGTACAAATCGCGAAGTTCCTCGTCACTAATGCGACCCGGCAAGGAAATCCACTCCCGACCCCCCACCTCTTCCACCAGGGCTTCGAGATCGCTGCGGACGTAACCTTCGCCGGCAATGACGAGACGGGCGGTCGGACATGCGGCCCGCACCTCCGCAAATGTCCGAATCAGAATGTCAAACCTCTTCACGGGTGCCAGTCGCCCCACCGCAACGACGAGAGGGGTCTCGGAACGCTGTCCGCCGGGCGAATAGAACGTCGAGACCCCGACGGGAACAACCGACACATCCCGAAGATGCAGGATGTCTCTAATCTCTTCCGCACTCGAACTGGACAATGTGGAGATACGCGAATTTCGATAGATCAAAGGACTGACCCGATGTTCAAGCCACCAACCCACCTTGGACAGCGGACCAGGAACCGAAATTTTCCACATGGCGCCGTGAACATGGTGCAGCAAGGTGAGCCGAGGACCTTTGAACCACAGAGGCCCAAAGAACGGAATCCCGTTCCAAATCTCAACGAGTGCGTCATAGTGATCGCGATCGTGACGGAAACCGCGGAGAACAGCTTGCGGGAACACCTGATACCGGCCCCCCGACCGCTCTACGAAATAACCGTGCCGACGGATGCGCTTGGTGCGTCCCGGAACCGCCGAGGTCCGCAGATCGACCGACAGACCCGCGGCCGCCCATCGTCGTAGAACCTCGTCCGCGTGCAGCTCACTACCGCCCGCCTCGGGGTCGTCGAGATCGCGCCACGCGATGACGCGAATGGTTCGAAGGCCGGACGCGGCGACCAACTCACGAAGTTCGGCAGTTGCATCGCGGGTCACGCCGCAGCCTCCAGTCGTAAACGAGAACGAAGCCGAAATCCCGACGCGACGACGAGGCCCACCACGACCACGCACTGCACCTCGAGGTCCCTTGTCGCCGTCTCATGCCACACCCCGTGAGCGCCCACAATCCAGAAGAAACCGACGGACACGCACGCAGTCAGCCACAGAGTGGGCAAGCGAGCTCCGTCGCCCAGCAGGAACGTCACGAGGACGGTCGACACCGAGAGAGCCACCATCGCGACCACCAAGGTGAGGAGTGAATCGGCGGCGTGACGATATTGCGCGGGAAACACGTCTACGAGCAATGTGGGCGCGAGCGCGGCAGTCGCCGTGAGCACGAGGGCTGGCACGGCGAGCAGCCCGCCCACCACTCCCAACTGCTTGACAACGTCACCACCTTTTCGATTCGCGAGAGCCGCCTCGGGTAACAGAAAACTGCTCAAGATCGTGGCGGCGTAGACAAGAGTCTTCGCGATTTGCGAGATCGCCGTGTAGGAACCCCCACCGTGAGGATTGGCGTGACCAATGGTGAACACGTCGATGAACTGCAAAATGGCCATCATGCCCAAGGTCCAAAAGGCCACCATCAGCTCGTTGGTCAGACCGGTGTGCGTCAGGGAAATTGAGTGATCAACGGGTTCTTCGGGACGCGTTAACCATGACGAATGCCAACGCGTCAGCAATTCAGCCACTAACAGCCCCACTCCGTACCCCGCGACGCCGAAGGTCGTGCCCACCAGAATGAAAACCGTACGTACGAGACCCTCGACAACGAAGTTCCCCGCGAGGGCGCTGTATCTCTGGCGTGATTGGAGCAAAGCGCGGTCGACGCTCACGACCGCGTACACAATGCCCGCCAAAATCACCAGCCACACATCGATCCACGCGCGGTGTCCCAACCACAGGGCAATCACGACCGCCAAAGGCAGAGAACCCAGAGCGCCCACGGCGGCCGCCCGAATAACGCGTTGGCGGAGTCGGTACTCCCAGCGGCGCGTGACGTCGTCCTCTCCCCGCACGATGTAGTAGGTGGCCCGTCGCACGACCGCCACGCTCAACGCGCTCCCAGGTAGCGCCACAACGAAAAACACTCCCACCATCTGCGAGTAGGCGCTGTAGGTATTGGGCTGCAGCAGTCGCGCGATGAAAAACGTCACGCCCAAATTCAGGACGTTGGCGAAGCCTCCGGCGACGGCGACAAGTAGTGCATTCGACAGCAACCGCCGCCACGGAGAGGACGCCGTGGGTCCCGACACGAGTGTCACCGGACTCAGGTGATCGAGGTGCGCTTCGGCAGAATAGGTGCGTCGCGCCCCGTTCCTTCACTTCCGGACGAGGTGGAGGAGGTTTCGTGATACTCCTCTTCGACGTTCACCGCCCAGATGTCATTGTGCGCACCGTAGATGTTGTCGACCGTGAGCATTGCCGTGTACATCGAGTGATCCTGATTGTTGTACTTGTGCATGCCGTTGCGGCCGATCAGGTGCACATTCGACATGTCGGACGCCAGGTAGTCACTGATCACCTTGACATTCTGCTTGTACGTGCCGTCGTAGTACGGGTACGCCTTCGGCATGCGGAACACGTACCCCGTGTCGATGGTGACATCATTGGAAATCAGCCCGAGGAACGCAAGTTCTTTCTTGCCCATCTCGATGAGATCCTCGTCCTTGGCGTTCCACAACTCGTCACCCTCGAAGACGAAGTACTCAAGACCGAGACAGGTGCGACCTTCCTTCACCATGTACGGGGACCACGATCCGAAATTCTGAATACGTCCGACCTTCACTTCCGACGCGTGAATGTAGATCCAGTTGTCTGGGAAGGCTTGGTCTTCGGGAATGACGAGAGCGACCGTCAAAAAGTCGCGATAGTGCAAATCGTGTCCCGCGGTGACGACACTGGAAGGTGCGGCCGGTTCGAAGGCGTCAACCAATTGGGCCATGGGCATCGTGGAAATCACGTGTGCCGCCGGCTGCTCGGAGACGACGCCATCGGGCCCCTTGACCCTGACGGCAACGGCTTGTCCATTTTCGTGTCGAATGCCCACCACGCGGTGGCGGAGCTCGACGCGGCCTCCCTTTTCACGAATCAAGTCTGTGCAGCGCTCCCACATCATTCCGGGTCCGAACTTCGGATACTGAAATTCTTCAATCAGACTGGTGATGTTCGTCTGCTTCTTCTTCGGCGACAGCGCAGTAGAAATCGCGTTACCCAGCGACAAACCCTTCACTCGCTGAGCCGCCCAGTCGGCGGGCATTTGATTGACGGGAACGCCCCACACCTTCTCGGTGTAGGTCTTAAAGAACCGTCGGTAGAGGCGCCAGCCAAATCGCGCAACCAACCAACCTTCGTAGTTGGTCTGATCCTTCGGAGGATGGACCTTCGCCCATCCGTAACTGCCGACACTACGAACGGCCTCAATGAACCCCAGATTCTTCAGGGCGTTCATGGGCTTTAGTGGGTAGTCGTAATACTTCCCGTCGTAAAAAATGCGTGACATACGGGGACGAAGGAGAAAGTCTTCATCGGGCAGAATCTCGTGCCAGAAAGCCTCTACTTCCTTCACCTTCGTGAAGAACCGGTGTCCACCAATATCGAAACGCCAGCCCTCGCGCTCCACGGTTCGACTAATGCCGCCAACGACACCGTCGGACTCGTACACGACCACGGAACCGCCCCGACGGAGAATCTCGTACGCCGCTGTCAATCCTGCCGGACCTGCACCGATGACAACAATGGGCTTCTGCTCATCCATGCCTGAAACCTTAGTCAAGGCGAAGATGAACTTTTCTCGCACTATCCGACGAGTTGCTGTAACTCCATGGATTGGTAGTACCCACTCAGATTCAAGGGCGCCACCGTCACGATGTGGCGATGAAGCGACGCGGCCAATGCGCGCGTGAAATCCACGCATGTCAATTTGAGCCCGTAATTGGGCGCCCACACCACGTAGACCGATTGTCCGGACGAAATGGTTGCAGCCTGGGCGGCCGCATTTTGAGCGGGCGTTCTCGCGTTGTACGCGTCGAGGTAGTCGTACCAATTCACAATCTTCGGATTCTCAAAGCGCGGGTAGCCGATGTAGGTGAGGTTCGTAGGTGAATAACGCAGCAGAGATGGCCCCAGCTGGTCCGGACAGACGTAGACCAACGACCCGGCGGGAGCGGCACGCAGAGCTGTACCAATGACGCCGGCTTGCGTTCGCTGTACCTGTACGCCCCACTTGTCAGTCCAGATTGCCGCACCCGACATCAAACCCAAAACGATCAGGATGCGTAGCGGCGTCTCAAAATTGCGAACTCCACGCGCGGCGAGAAACGCAATGGGGATAGCTATGACGGCGGCGTACCGGGGCACGTAGGCCGATCCCGAGACGTGAGAGGCGAGAAGACCAAAGGCCATCGTCGTCATTGTGATGAAGGCAATCGTGCGTGTTTCTGGAACCCCCGTCCAGTCCAGAATGAGACGGTTGTCTTTCGGCGTCATCACGAGGCCGAAGACCCCGTACAAGACGAGACCCACGAACACCAGCATCGTGATCTCGTTGTGCAGGGACAACGCCACAAGGTGCTCACTTTGATTCACCGTGAACCCGTTGAACCACGTGAAGATCTGGTACAGACCTGGTCCCGGCGACCACGGCGTACCCGTGTGGAGTCGTTGAGAGTTAAAAATGGGCACCCACGGCAAGAAGGACACGAAGGCCACAGTGGGCGCGAGGACCAACATCCAATCGCGGCGTTCCGGCTGACCTCGATGGAGGTACCACCGAATGAGCCCAAACAGTCCGAACACGCCTAAGAGGTAAATGCCCCAGTAGTGGGTATAAAGAAGGCACGAACCGATCAGCGCCATTCCGACCGTTGTTGACCAACGGGGCCGATCTAGATGCACACGAAGAACCCAGAGGAGCGCCGTACTTTCTGCCATCACGAGCGCGTACATGCGCGTCTCGGTCGCGAAGTAGATGCAGTACGGCAATACCGCCGCAATGGCCACCGCGATAATTGCGCTCCGTCGATCCCACCACGCTTTGGCGGCGCCGTAGACCAAGAGAAGTGTCGCCACAGAGATGACGCCAGACAAAGCACGTACGTCTTTGTCGCTCGTTCCGACAACCTTCATCCAGAAATGCAAGATGAAGTAATAGAGCGGAGGTGCGCCATCGTTCTTCAGATAACTGACGATCTGAGTGAGTGAATGTGTGGAGATGTTGACGGCCTGTGCTTCGTCGAGCCACAACTTCGATTTCGTCCAGAATCGAAAAGTAATGCCGGCAAGTAGATCGATGACAATCAGGATGGGCAGAACACGCTGCGCCAGACGACCAATTTGTCCGAATCGAGTTTCCGCCACCGCGACACTCTAGAACTCTGGAGATTGGCCTTTTGTTCACATCAAGATTCGCTATCCTTCACACAGCGCTGAGGGGGAAGGCACGTGGGTAGGTATTTAGTCAAACGACTGGTGTTCCTGGTCTGGATCCTTTTGTCCGTCATGTTCTTGGCGTTCTTGATCATCCACCTTCTGCCCGGAGATCCCGCACAAGCGATTCTCCAACAGGGCTGGACGCCGCAACTTGGAGCGGCCCTCAACAAGTCGCTCGGACTCGACAAGCCCTTGTGGCAGCAATATCTCAGCTACGTCTGGAATATGGCGCATCTCAACTTTGGCACCGACTGGATTTCCGGCCAGCCAATTTCGCAGACGCTTAGCCAGTGCTTGCCGCCCACCATTGAAATGGTGCTGCTCTCACAACTCCTCGCACTGGTTCTAGCCATACCGTTAGCCACGCTCGCCGCGTTGCGTCCTTCGGGCATCTTCGATCGCCTGGCCAACATGGGGTCCTTCGGTCTCTTGTCGGTACCGACATACGTGGTGATCACGTTGCTGTACATCCCCATTTCCGAATGGCTTGGGGTACCTAACTCTGGACCCGCGTCCTACGTCCCGTTCACACAGGACTGGCTGGCCAACATTGAGAGCTTGAGCATTCCCATCATTGCCCTCAGCATCGGCAGTTTCGTGGTCTACTTCCGCGTGTTCCGCGCTGACTTGATCACGTCGCTGCAAGACGAATTCATCACGATGGCTCGCTCGAAGGGCATCTCGAAGTCCCGCATCTTGTTCCGCCACGCGTACCGGCCGTCCAGCGTCGCGTTGTTGAGCGCCATTGGCGTCAACATGGCCGGTCTGATTACTGGAACATTCATCGCCGAATCCGTTTTCCAGATCAACGGTGTCGGTGGGCAGTTGCTCCAAGCGACCCAGCAGCCTGACTACCAGCTCATTCAGGCCATCGTGTTCGTCACAGCAACGCTCATCATCCTGATCAATTTCGCCATTGACCTGCTGACTGGCTACATCGACCCAAGGATCTCGCGTGACTGATTACCCGCCGCCAAACCACATTCAACCCTCGCCTTTCGCGCAGTCACCGCCGGCGTTTCCGCGAGAAGATCACAGCATCCACGAGCCCGCCATGGCGCTGGAAACGCCCGGTGAGATCGACAACGAATTCATTAAAGAGAAGCGCAAGAAGCTGGGATGGTTCTTCTGGTGCTGTGTCGTGTGGTTCGGTCTCAACGTGTTCGTCGCGATCTTCGTCAACTTCCTCCCGATTCAGGATCCGACGCTGGAAGTCGCGACTGACCCCAATCTGCCGGTCAACTCAGGCCCGACGGCAGCACACTGGCTCGGTACTGACGAATCCGGACGCGATATCTTCAGCCGCATCCTTCATGGTTCTCGGGTATCACTCGAGATTGGCTTCGGTGGCATGTTGATCGGTTTCGCCATCGGCGGCACCCTGGGCGTTTACGCGGCGTACCGTCGGGGTCGCTTCGACAGCCTCCTCAGCATTTTCATGTTTACGATCCTCGCCTTTCCGGCGATCGTGTTCCTGATCGCGTTCTCTGCGGTGTGGAAGCCCATGGATCTCAACAAGATCATCATCCTGTTGTCGGTCGCGTCGATCCCCGCCGTCTACCGCGTTATACGAGGCAGCACCCTGGCCGCCGCGTCACGAGAGTTCATCACCGCCGCCAAAGTCCAAGGTGCAAGTGATTTCCGGATCATCTTCAAGGAAATTCTGCCCAATATTCTTCCCACCGCCATCTCCTTCTTCATGATTGGCGTCGCCACGCTCATCATCCTTGAAGGTGGACTCGCCGTTCTCGGCGTATCGGTTCCGCCTCCCGAGCCATCGTGGGGAAACATGATCAACGAAGGAACCACCTTTATCAATTCGCCCAATTCAGGCGTCGGACCCTGGCTCGTTCTGTTCCCGGGCATTGCTTTCTTCCTCCTTCTGCTGTCCATCAACACGATTGGTGACAAGCTCCGGGACTTCTTTGACGTCACGGAAGGAAAGCTATGAGCGCGGAATCCGTGGACGAAACAGCCGAAGCAGTGAGCGCCGTTGACAACGCAACGCCCTCGAAGAAGATCCGTCTTCTGCCACCAGACGCTCCCCTCTTGAGCGTTCAGAACGTCACGACGAGCTTCTTGACTCCGCGAGGTGTCGTCACGGCGGTCAGCGACGTGTCCTTTGACCTCTACACCAACGAGGTCGTTGGCATTGTCGGCGAATCAGGATCGGGAAAAACCGTTCTTTCCCGCACGTTGATGGGACTGCAGCCCAAGCGGGGTGTCCAAGTCGACGGCAGCATCCAATTCGCCACGCCGTTTACCGGTACCGCCGATGAGGTCGAGGGTCCCATGGACGAAAACCCCTTGGTCGGCTTCGAGATTGCGCGGGCCAAGGAATCAGAACTGCGCAAGATCTGGGGCACCGACATCGCGATGGTGTTCCAAGACCCCATGACCTCGCTCAATCCGGTAGTCCGGGTTGGCACACAGATTTCTGAGGGGCTGCGTGTCCGGTTGGGCATGAGTCGGGCCAACGCCAAGAAGCGTGCAATTGAGTTGCTCACGCAGGTTGGTATCCCCTCGCCCGAAGAGCGTTACCGCATGTTCCCTAATCAATTGTCCGGCGGTATGCGACAGCGCGTCATGATTGCGATCGCTCTTGCGTGCAATCCGCGCCTCCTTCTTGCGGACGAGCCCACCACTGGTCTCGACGTGACGATTCAGGCGCAGATCCTCAACCTCTTGGAGCAATTGCAGGCCGACTACAAGATGTCGGTGATTTTGGTGACGCACGACCTTGGTGTTGTCGCGACGCGTACGGACCGCATCATCGTGATGTACGCCGGGCGCATTGTGGAAATGGGCACGACGCGGGACGTGTTTTACAGCCACCGCATGCCGTACACCGAGGCGCTTCTCGGATCCACACCGAAAGTGGCCGATCCGAGCCACACGCGCCTCACAACTATCCCCGGTCGTCCACCGGACATTCTGAATCTCCCGCAAGGTTGCTCGTTTGCGCCTCGTTGCAAGTACGTCACCGAGAAGTGTCTCAGCGAGCGACCAGAACTCACACCGAGTGAGGCGACGGGTCACTTCTTCGCGTGCTGGAATCCGATTCCCGCACGTGCCGTCCCCGTAGCCTCGCCCCGAGCGAGCGCGAATGAAATTGGAGTTGACAGTGACCGCGACTGAGATCACGCCGGCTGTTGAAGAGAATGAACGTAAGGTTCTCCTCTCGGTCGAGAATCTGAAGGTTGAATTCCGTCGAGGTGGCCACGTGGTCAGCGCCGTCGCGGGCGTCTCCTTCGACATCTACGAGGGAGAAACGCTGGGTCTCGTTGGGGAATCCGGTTGCGGTAAGTCCACGACGGGCCGTGCGCTAATGCGTATCGAGAAGCCCACTTCTGGATCGGTACAGCTCGATGGGGTCGAGATGACCAAGATGAAGGGTCGCCAACTGCGACTCACTCGTCGGAAGCTGCAAATGATCTTCCAGGATCCCGTGAGTTCACTCAATCCCCGCCGACGCGTTCGGGACATCGTCGCCGAACCTATTGATTGCTGGCGAGCGGCCAAGGGTAAGGAGCGTGACGACATCGTCTTCGAACTCCTCACCAAGGTCGGCATCGACCCTCGCGTCTACGGAAATCGCTACGCCCGCCAGTTCTCCGGTGGTCAGTGCCAGCGCATCTCGATCGCCCGCGCCCTCGCCATGAAGCCGAAGATGCTGATCTGCGACGAGATGGTCTCAGCACTCGACGTGTCGATTCAAGCGCAGATCTTGAACCTGCTCGAAGACTTGAAGAAGGAATACGGACTCACGCTTCTCTTCATTGCGCACGACCTCGCCGTGGTGAAGAACGTGAGTGACCGTGTCGCGGTCATGTACCTCGGACGCTTTTGCGAAATTGGTCCGTCCGACACGCTGTACGCGCAACCGGCGCATCCGTACACCAAGTTCTTGCTGGAAGCGGCTCTCGACGCCGATCCCGATAGCCCTCGCCACGATGAGGTGCTGGGCGGAGAGCCGCCGAGCCCCCTCAATCCCCCGAGTGGCTGTCGTTTCCGTACGCGTTGCCCGCAGGCGACCGATCTCTGCGCGAGCGAAGAACCTCAAATGCAAACACTGAGCGAAGGGCACCAAGTCGCCTGTCACTTCCCGTTGATCCCGGTGCGTCGCTAGTTCTGTTTGTCATCCGCACGCGAAAAGACCCCCTCCCCGCACCTGTGAGGTGTAGAGAGGGGGTCTTTTCGTTGGGAAAGTTATTCGGCCACTTCTTCCGCGACCGCGGTGGTGACGTCAGCGTCACTCGCGGCGTCATCACCCTCAGCGGTCTTGCCAGACACTTCCGTCGCGTATTCGGCCCACGCCGCCTGCGCTTCGGTCTCCGGCGTGAACTCGCTGTAGTCGTAGGTGCCGATGTAGTTGCCCTCTTCGTCGTACGCGTGTGATCCGAAGGCCTCACGGTACTCAGCGGCAACGTCACCACCATCAGCGGCCTGCTTGATCGAGAGGCTGATGCGACGACGAGCGGTGTCGAGTTCAATGATCTTGACCCACAACTCTTCGCCCGGCGTGACGACCTGGTCCGGTGATTCCACGTGGTGCGCAGCCATCTCGGAGATGTGCACGAGACCCTCGATGCCGTCTCCGACCTGGACGAAGGCACCGAAGGGCACCATCTTGGTGATGCGACCGTACACGAGCTGGTCGACACTGTGCGTGTCGGCAAACTCCTGCCACGGGTCACTCTGCGTTGCCTTGAGCGACAGGCTGATGCGCTCCTTGGAGAAGTCCACGTCGAGCACTTCGACGTCCACTTCGTCACCCACAGTGACCACCTGCGACGGGTGATCGATGTGCTTCCAGCTGAGCTCGGACACGTGGATGAGTCCATCCATGCCACCGAGGTCGACGAAGGCACCGAAGTTCACGACGGAGGAAATCACACCGCGACGACGCTCGCCGGCCTTGAGGTTGTTGAGGAAATCGCCACGCTGTTCCTTCTGCGTCTCCTCGAGCCAGGCGCGGCGGGACAGAACGACATTGTTGCGGTTGCGGTCCAGCTCGATGATCTTCGCTTCCACCGTCTTGCCGATGTACGGCTGCAGTTCGCGGACGCGTCGCAATTCGACGAGCGACGCGGGAAGGAAGCCTCGAAGACCGATGTCAACGATGAGTCCACCCTTGACGACTTCGATGACAACGCCCTTGACGACTTCGTCCTTGGCCTTGAGCTCTTCAATGTTGGCCCACGCCTTCTCGTACTGCGCGCGCTTCTTCGAAAGGACCAAACGGCCTTCCTTGTCTTCCTTCGCGAGCACGAGGGCTTCGATCTTCTCACCGAGCGACACGATGTCGGCGGGATTGACGTCATTGCGAATCGAAAGTTCCTTGGAGGGAATCACACCCTCTGACTTAAAGCCGATGTCGAGGAGAACCTCGTCTCGGTCAATCTTGACGACGGTTCCGACGACGAGGTCGCCGTCTTCAAACTCCAGCACTGAGTCGCCCACGACAGTGGCGAGGTCCGTACCCACCATGTTGTCTTCGGTGATGACACGGGGGATGTAATTACCTTCGGCATCGAAGGTTCCCATCGGCTGGTCGGACAGCAATGACTGCGACATGTATTTCCTTCACAACGCGACCGCACCGGGGCCAGCTAGGCAATAGGGTCGGGTTTCCGGTGCAAACCCGACAAACAACCCTAGCAGGCGTCCTTTTAGCCCTTCGCGAGGGCCCAGTTGTCGCCCCAATGGACGGATACGTCGAGCGGCACGGAAAGGGACGCCGCTTTCGTGAGTGCCTCTCTCACCACGTCCTCGACGGCGTCCTTCTCGTCGACCGGTGCCTCCACGAGCACCTCGTCGTGGACCTGAAGGACGAGACGAGCCTGAAAATTCCCATTTCGCAACATCTCGTCAAGGCGAACCAGAGACAGCTTGAAGATGTCGGCGGCCAAGCCCTGAATGCCCGCATTCATCGCCTGACGTTCCGCCGCTTGGCGCTGCGGCCCGGTCGCAGTGGCCAAGTCCGGAAACGGACGAATGCGTCCGAATTCCGTTCGTGAGTAGCCCTGAACGCGAATTTGCCGCACGGTCTCATCCATATAGGAACGAAGAGCAGGAAATCCGGCGAAATACTGATCGATGATCGACTTCGCCTCACCCACCGGGATGGCGAGACGCTGTGACAGTCCGAAGGCTTCCATGCCGTACGCGAGACCGTAGGACACGGCCTTGGCGATTTCGCGTTGTTCATGCGTCACGTCCTCGGCGGGCACGTGGAAGACCACCGACGCGATACTCCGGTGGATATCGACCTCATCGCCAAAGGCGCGTAGCAGTCCAGGATCTTGTGAGAGGTGGGCGATGACGCGAAGTTCAATCTGGTTGTAGTCAGCGACCAACAGTGACCACCCCGGCGTAGGTCCAAAGGCGTGACGCAATTTCTTGCCTTCGGCGCCACGAACCGGAATGTTGTGAAGATTCGGGTGATCCGAGGACAGACGACCAGTGCGCGCCACCGTCTGATGAAAGGTGGCGTGGATGCGCGAGTCCGGCCCGATGGTGTCAATGAGGGGTTGACCGTAGGTGCCACGCAGCTTGTCAAGTTCCCTAAAACGCAGAATGAGAGGAACGATCACGTGTTCTTCGCTAATCGCTTCGAGGCTCGTGGCATCAGTGGAAAAGCCGGACTTGATCTTCTTCGTCGGGGTAAGCCCCAGTTCCTCAAAGAGCACTTTCTGCAGCTGCTGAGGTGAGTTCACTTTGAAGTCATGCCCGGCAACCTCTTGAATCTGTCGATCGAGTGCCGCGACATCTGTCGCGAATCCTTGCGCAATATCGGTCAGCAGGTCTCTGTCGACGTAGATGCCGCGAGACTCCATGCGGCCCAGCACGGCCACCAATGGAAGCTCAATCTCCCGGTAGACAAACGTGAGTTCATTGCGCTCGATGTCGCGAGCGAGCGCATCGTTCAGCCGCAGGACGACGCCAACACGAGTGATTAACGCGTCGTCATCGGATTCGTCAAAGAGCGTCTGCGGAGACTCCGTCAGATCCTCGTCTAGGTACCGACGGACCGACGTCGCGAGCGAGTAATCGCCACTCACCGCGTCCAAGAGAAACGCCATGATCACGCCGTCATCGCTCGGATCTGCGAGACCCAGGGCTTCGTTCGGAGCTGCACGGTATAACGGCTTGAGGTCATACCCCCGCAAAATGAGACCCTGCGCAGCCACGGGCCAGAAATCTCCGAGATCTCCGATCCACACATTCGCCCCGTCACTCGCCGCGATTCGCGATGACGTGAAAGCCACCGTGACGCCCTGTTCCGTCATCAGTTCAGAGAAAGCTGCCACAGGTCGCAGTGCGTTCACGGTGGGCGTGCGAGCCGACGTGGATGTTGGTGATCCTTCGTCGTCCCCCGCGTCGGCGGGCGCGCCGAGGAGGCCGTCCTTCAGCAATCGCTCGAAGCGACCGCGCATTTGGTTCATCTCGTAACGATCAAAGAAGGCCAATAGATCGCTGCGACGCCACCCGCCCAGATGCACCGACGCAGGATCAAAATCCAGCGGAACGTCACGGCGCAGCGTCATGACAAGCTCATTGTTTCTCGCGAGCGCTTCGTTGGCGGCTAAGTTCTCCCGCAATTTGGGCGTCAGGTCCGACAGATGTTCGTACAGCTCATCAAAATCGGCGTACGTTGCGAGCAACTTCGCTGCGGTCTTCTCCCCGACGCCGGGAACTCCCGGCAAATTGTCCGACGGGTCTCCGCGCAACGCGGCGAGAAGCTGGTATCTCTGCGGTTCGACCCCGCATCGCTCCACAATGCCTGCCTCGTCGTACAACGAGTAGTCGCTGACGCCGCGTCGGTTGTACAGCACCCGAATGTACGGATCCTCGACGAGTTGAAACGAGTCTCGGTCGCCCGTGACGACAATCGTGGGAATCTCTCGTTCCTTACCCCACGTGGCCAACGTGGCGAGGACGTCGTCGGCTTCGAATCCTTCAACCCCGAGAACCGGAATGGCCAGTGCGGCACAAAACTCTCGGATCAAGTCGAACTGCGGCGGCAGGTCCTCCGGCGTTTCCGCACGGCCACCCTTGTAGTCGGGAGTCATCGCATCCCGAAACGTTCCTCCGGGCACGTCGAACGCCACCACGAGCGCGCGAGGTTCGTGCGTCTTGATCATCGACGCCACCATTGACGCGAAGCCGTGAAGGGCATTGGTGGTCAACCCCGAACTGGTCACGATGTCGGTCGACAGTGCGAAATACGCGCGGAAGGCCAGGGACATGCCATCGAGGAGCAGAAGCGGCCCCGATGGGGCGTCGTTAGTCAAGCGATTCGCCTCTCAGAATCCTTTGAGCCACATCTCGCATACGGCTGCGCGAGCGCATCGCTGTTTGCTGAATCAACTCAAAGGCGGCCGGCTCGTCAATCCCACGATCCCCCATCAAGCGCTCCTTCGCCTTCTGCACGAGGTCACGAGTCTCGATCTTGTCGTCGACGTGCCGTGAGTCAACGACGTCGGCGACGACGGTTTCATTCTGGTTGAGCAGAGCGGCCAGTTTGGGCAGCAACTCCGCTGATCGAAAGGGCTTCACCAGATAGGCCACAACGCCGGCGTCGCGCGCTGACTCGATCAGATCGCGCTGGCTAAAGGCGGTCAGGAGAACCACGGTCGTTCGCAGATCTTGGACTTTGTTCGCAACCTCAATACCGTCCAAGCCGGGCATCTTGATGTCCAGCAATGCGAGATCGGGCTGCAATGCACGAATCATTTCGAGGGCGTCATCACCGCGAGCAGCCTCGCCGACCACGTCGTAACCCGCGCTCTCCAGGATCTCCTTGAGGTCGAGACGAATAATTGATTCATCGTCAGCAATAAAAACAGTCGCGCTCACGACACCTCCTTGGGGGTCCATTCTCGCAGCAATTCGTCACGTTCTGTGACGAGAGAGGCGATTTCGTGCTCTAGACGTTGACGCTCGCGCACCGCCAGATCGTAATGACGACGAATTTCGCCGAATTCATGCTCACTCTGCGGTGTCTCCGACATAAGAGACCTCAGGCGGGCGTCCTCATAGTCCTCGGTCCATACGTCTAGTTGTTCGACGAGGATGCGGAGAGACTCTCGAGCAGCGCTCAGCCGCCGCTGTACGTCGCGCAACCGACGCTCGACTCGCAGCCCACTCATCCCGAAATTCTAGATGGCGACCGTCCACGTCGCCGTCGGCGCCCCGGCGACAGCGGGAGCGGGGCGCCGGCCAATTCCCCACTCCTCTTCAACCCCTTCGGGCGCCTGCGTCGCCACCGCGGCGACGTCGGAGGGTTCGACATCGAAGGTTGCTGCGACAAGGGCGTGCGCGCGGCGGGCCAAGGGGGATTCGAAGAATCCGCCGACGTAGGCGGCAAGCCCGAGAGACGCCGCCTGGGCCAGCATCGATCGACTCCACGCCAAGCCACCCACGCGTGGTGGTTTGATGCACACCAAGCTCGCCGAGCGGTACCGAGAAATTTGCCGGAGATCTGCGATGTTCCGCACTCCTTCATCCATGCTTACCCGAACCGGCACCAGCGCACTGAGTTCGGCGGGTCGAATGAAGTCCCCCGGAGGAAACGGCTGCTCGATCGCGGCAACGTCAACACCTTCGAACACGGGCGCCAATTGACGCACGACAGCCGCGACGTCACGTGCCGCGCCGTTGTAGTCAAGAAGGATCGGGACCTGCCAGCCAGCCAAAGTTGGCAACGCCACGTTGAGATCAGTGTCGCCATTTATCTTCACGCGTACCCGTGCGGCTCGCGTCGGAGGCTGCCAGGGGGCAGAGGCGTCGATGAGCGACGTTGTGGTGATTGTGGGCACGGACTCCGCACGCACGCCCCACACGTCGCAGAGGGATTGTCGTTCTTGGCGCAAATACTGGTCCAAAAGTGCCATCTCGAGCAGTGCCCACGACCACGCACTCGTCGAACGGGGCGCCGCCAGATGCGCAATCCGGCTCCACTCCGGCGCACGGCCCTCACGCTCGACGAGATCTACAAATCGGGGCATCGTCACGTCGATCAACTCGCGCCACACGTCGTCAGCGGACGGGTCAAACCCGACCGTCTCCCGCAGCGGCGACACTTCCCCCCACCCGCACACTCCGCGGTGCTCCATCTCGAGAAATATCCGTCCCGGTTGTGTATGGGTGTACGTCGCAGCGGAGATTTCGGTGCTCAAGCGGATCTCCGAACGCCACGCGGTGAGCCTCACGCCAAGTGACCCTACCGTGGCTGCTACCGTTTCTCCGCAGCCCGAATGGCGGAATGGCAGACGCGGAGGCCTCAAAAGCCTCTACTCGCAAGGGTGTGTGGGTTCGAGTCCCACTTCGGGCACGCTGTTATTTTGAGAAGGATGAGTTCTATCGAGCCTTCTCGCACCCTCGTGGTGTTCCCAGGACAAGGTTCACTCGGGACGCACGCAGGACAACCCTGGACCGATGCCGCCGCATGGTCTGTTGTCCACGAGATCAGCGACACCACCCACATCGACGTGTCCGCACTTCTCGTGTCGGCACCCGCAGAAGATCTCGTGCGCACCGATAATGCGCAGATCGCAACGTTTGCCCTGTCCATGGTCGGATGGCGTCATTTTCGCGAACACCACCCATCTCCGGCCTATTTCGCGGGGCACAGTCTCGGCGAGATATCAGCCCTCGTCGCCGCCGACGTGCTCACCTTGGCCGACGGGGCAGCTCTCGTCGCGGCGCGCGGCCGTGCCATGCGCGACGCGGCCGATCAGAACCCCGGGACCATGATCGCGCTGATGGGACCGTCTGAGGGAGCCGAAGATGCGGTGGCTCAGTGCGCCGGTGTGTACGTCGCCAATCGCAATGGTCCGGGACAGATCGTCGTGAGTGGCCCGCCCGCCGCAATGGACGACGTCGCGGAGCGATATCGCGAGTTGGGTTGGCGCCGCGCTACTCGATTGAACGTGGGCGGAGCATTCCACTCACCACTGATGGTTCCCGCGCAGGTCGAGCTCAATGACGCCCTCGAAAAGACCCAATTCCTTGAGGGTTCGGGGCGTGTCGCGAGCAATGTGGACGCACACTTCCACGACGGCGGCGATCACTGGCGTGCGCGACTCCGTGAGCAGATGACATCCCCCGTCGATTTCGAGGGTGTCATCGCATCAGTTCCTGTCGACGTCGACACCGTGATTGAGATGCCGCCCGCCGGCACCCTCGTAGGTCTCATCAAACGCATCCGAGACTTCGCATTGTTGACGCCTCTGAACGCGCCCGAGAGTTGGACCCCGTGACGACGCCTCGAGTCATCGTGGTCACCGGAGCCAGTCGCGGCATAGGTCGAGCGTGTGCCGAGTGGTTCATCGCCCACGGCGACACCGTCATCGGATTGTCTCGACAGGGAGAAGGCCCCGAGAAGTGCGTCGCGCGACTTTCCGTGGACGTCAGTGACAGCGATGCCGTCACGGAGGCCTTTAAGCATGTGACCACGACGTGGGGCGCTCCGGAGGCCGTGATTGTTAATGCCGGCGTCACCCATGACGGCCTGACTCTTCGCATGTCGGATGAACAGTGGCGCAACGTGCTCTCGATCAACTTGGACGGCGCATTCTTCACGGCACGTGCCGCACTCGCCTCGATGATTCGAGCGCGTCGCGGATCGCTCATTTTCGTGGGTTCCGTCAGCCCCTTTCTGGGTGTCACGGGTCAGGCGAATTATGCGGCCTCGAAAGCCGGTGTGGTGGGCCTCGCCCGATCTCTCGCGAGGGAGGTGTCCAGTCGGTCGGTAACCGTCAATGTGGTCGCCCCTGGTTTCATCGACACCGACATGACCTCGGGCCTGGCGCTGGGTGATGCCATCACCTCCACCATTCCTCTCGGGCGAATCGGTAGCCCCAACGATGTGGCGGGCGTGGTGGGATTTCTCGCGTCCGACGAGGCTCGATACATCACGGGTGCCGTACTTCCTGTCGACGGCGGCCTCGCGATGGGTTTGTAGAACGAACGCTGCGCAGACGCACAGGTACGATCTGTCCAACGAAAGGATCACAACATGACACGCGACGAAGCCCTGAGCAAGTTCAATGACAACGCAGTCGAAGTGCTCGCAGTCTCGGTCGACCAGCTCACTCCCGACGCCACGTTTGGTGACGACCTCGGCGCCGACAGTCTGGACTTGGTCGAATTAGTGATGGCCCTCGAAGAAACCTTCGACATTGAAGTCGACGAGGATGAACTCAAAGACATCCGCACCGTGGGTCAGGCTTTCGAACTCATCTACGCCAAGCTCTAAGTGCGACTCGGCGTTCTCCCCTCTGGTCCCGTCCCCGGAGCGCGGGTGGTGGTCACCGGCCTCGGTGCCACGTCGTGCGCGGGCGCCGGTGCCGACGCTCTCTGGGCTGCTTTAGAAGCAGGAGAAGCACCCACCTCGCGCCGCGTCCCCGAGATCGACGTCGCACATCTCGGTGGACCCAAAGAGTTACGCCGGTTTGATCCCTTCACCCTCTTCGCCCTGCTCGCCGCCGACGAAGCCTGGCGCCAGAGCGGACTGGAGGCACCCTACGAGGATGCGGCGACCATTGTGTCGACGGGCATCGGTGGTCTTCAGACAATTCTCGTTCAGACGGAGGTGCTTCGCGACAGAGGTG
Source organism: uncultured Actinomycetes bacterium (assembly GCA_903873775.1). Classification (GTDB taxonomy): domain Bacteria; phylum Actinomycetota; class Acidimicrobiia; order Acidimicrobiales; family RAAP-2; genus RAAP-2. The sequence continues at coordinate 70,493 of CAIQPR010000017.1, read as the reverse complement.
CCTCCCGCGTCTCGCCCTTCATGGTGCCGATGATGATGCCGAACGCCGCCGCCGCGGCGGTCTCCATGAGATGGGGACTCCAAGGACCCTGTGAAACGATCACCACGGCCTGCGCCGCCGGCACGCACGCGGTGGGCTACGGAGCCCGGCTCGTCGCGAGTGGGCGCGTGAGCGTCGCGGTCGTGGGGGGCGCCGAAGCGGTGATGGTACCGATTGCGGAAGCTGGATTTGCCAATATGACCGCTCTGAGCAAGTCCGGCGTATCGCGGCCGTTCGACGTCGAGCGCGATGGCTTCGTCATGGGCGAAGGTGCCGGCATCCTCGTCCTCGAGGAGCGCGAGCACGCCCTCGCCCGCGGGGCCACCATCTACGCCGAGGTCACCGGCGCGGCATCAACGGCTGATGCGCATCACATCACCGCGCCGGATCCTGATGGTCGCGGAGCCATTCGCTGCATGTCGGCCGCCTTGGCCGATGCGGGGCTCGCGCCGGATGACATTGACCACATCAATGCCCACGGAACGTCGACGCCGCTCAACGACCTCGCGGAGTCACGAGCAATCGGAGAGGTGTTCGGTTCACGACGCGTGCCCGTCACCTCCGTCAAGGGATTTCTCGGACACTCACTGGCCGCCGCAGGTGCGCTGGAAGCCGTAGTGAGCGTCCTCTCCCTACACCGTCAAGTCATTCCCCCGACGGTGGGCACGGTGGACGTGGACCCGGAGATCGACGTCGACATCGTGACGCACCGCCCTCGTCCCGCAGTGCTCCGCCACGTGCTGTCGAACTCATTCGGCTTTGGTGGCCACAACGGCAGCGTGATCTTCAGCCGGCATCAATAGCGCGTCGCAACTCACCGACGAACGCCTCAACCCCGCTGGCACCCTGTCCTTCTAAGACGCGCTGCACGAGCGCGGAACCAACAATTGCTCCGTCGGCAATACGTGCGGCCGCAGCTGCTTGCTCGGGAGTCGTAATGCCGATGCCGACGTAAATCGGCATGTCGGAGACGGCACGACTCCTAGTTACGACGTCGAGGGCGTGACCCTCGTCACTCGCCGCACCCGTCACCGCCATGCGGGCCGACGCGTAGAGAAAACCTTGGGCGATCTTCGCGATCTGCTCGATGCGCGCGGGCGGCGTGGACGGAGCGACCATATTGATCGTCGCGACATCAACGTCGGTGCACGACGCTCGCCACTCCCCTTGCTCTTCAATGGGGAGATCCGGGAGAATGACACCACTCACTCCCGCCGAATGGAGTGCTCCCGCGGCTCGCGTGACACCCATGTGATGGAACACGTTGAAGTAGGTCATGACCACAAGAGGGATCTCAACGTCGAGCGTTGCCACGTCATCCAAGACCGACTGTGGCGTCGTGCCGCGCCCGAGCGATACGTCTGCCGCCCGCTGGATGACAACCCCATCCATCATGGGATCCGAGAAGGGAACGCCGATTTCGACCACATCGGCACCGGCGTGCACGGCCGCACGCACGTGGTCCAACCAGTCGTCACTCACGCCGCCGACGAGATACGGCACGAGGGCCTTGCGCCCGCTCGCCCGCAGCGCCGCCAACGTCGTATCGAGAGATGTCACGCTCGTGCTCCCAGAATGTCGAGCACCTGGGCGACGTCCTTGTCCCCACGCCCGGACAGATTGACGAGCACCGTGTCACCTCGTCGAATCTGGCCCCCCACTTCGCGGAACACCCACGCCAGGGCGTGCGCCGTCTCCAGAGCGGGAATAATGCCTTCGCTACGTGAGAGTCGCTGCAGTGCGTCGAGAACCTCGTCGTCACCGGCCGAGAAGTATTCCGCACGCTGGCTGGCCGCCAAGTACGCGTGCTCGGGTCCAATACCGGGGTAGTCGAGACCCGCAGAAATGGAATGGGCCTCTTCGATCTGTCCCACGTCGGACTGAATCAACATGGAGCGCATACCGTGCAGCACCCCGGGGCTACCAATACCGATTGCGGATCCCCCGGCCGCCTCGACGCCGATGAGTCGAGCGGACGAGTTCGCGAAACCCGAGAACAGTCCCGCGGCGTTAGAGCCTCCCCCGACGCACGCCACCACCATGTCGGGTGTGCCCACGCCGCGATCGACGAGTTGTTGCGCCGCCTCGCGCCCGAGGATGCTCTGAAATTCACGCACCATCCACGGAAAGGGGTGGGGACCCATCACCGAACCGAGGCAGTAATGCGTGGTCTCCACGCAGGAGACCCATTCCCTCATTGCCTCATTCACCGCGTCCTTGAGAGTGCGACTTCCGGACGTTACGGGATGCACCGACGCGCCGAGAAGTTCCATGCGGAAGACGTTCAGGGCCTGGCGCTGCGTGTCGAGTTCACCCATGTACACAGTGCACTCGAGGCCCAGCTTCGCCGCCGCCGTCGCTGACGCCACGCCGTGTTGCCCCGCTCCCGTTTCGGCGATGATGCGCTTCTTGCCCATCCGCTTGGTCAAGAGTGCTTGTCCGATCACATTGTTGATCTTGTGAGATCCCGTGTGCGCGAGATCCTCTCGCTTGAGGTAGAGCTCGATTCCCAACTCACTCGAGAGACGCTCGCAGTAGGTCACCGGCGTCGGCCGCCCACCAAATTCCTTCAAGATGTGGTGGTACTCGTCGAGAAACAACGGGTCGGCCCAGGCGTCTCGGAACGCCTCTTCCAACTCCAGACACGCGGGCATGAGCGCCTCGGGAACAAAACGGCCCCCAAAATCTCCGAAGTGGCCCAGTTCGTCGGGATGGTCCATATACGTCGTCATTTAGCGGCTCCAATCAAAGGGCACATCATCGATCGCACTGTCGCGTTGCTCGTAGGCCCATCGAGCATTCGTAATGAAGTCCGCCACCTTGGCGGGGTCCTTGACCCCCGGAGCGGATTCCACGCCACTCGACACATCGACGCCAAAGACCGGAAGATCCCTCACGACCTCGATGACGTTCTCCGGGTTCAGCCCACCGGCGGCGATAACCGGTGTGCGGAAGACGTGGCGATCAAACACCGACCACGAGTGGGTGCGACCAGAGCCCGGCGCGTCTCCGTCCAGGTGCAGGTAGTCCAGATCCGCGTGGTCAATGGCCTCAAGTCGGTCAGAGGACACGGGAAGCGCCCGGATCACTGTGCGCACGCGTTCAGCGACAAAGCGAACCTGCTCGAGGGTCTCGTTGCCTTGCAATTGCACTGCGTGCAACCCAATCTGATTCGCTATCTCCGCGACGCGCTCTGGTAATTCGTTGCGAAAGACACCGACCGTGATGGTCTCTGCGGGAAGTCGTCGCACAATGTCGTGCACGTCCGCGGGTGAGACCTGTCGGGGCGATGGCGCAAACACGAAACCAATGGCCGAGGCACCGAACCCGACGGACATCAGGGCGTCCTCTTCCGATGTCACACCGCAAATCTTGACGAAGAAACGTTCGAGAGTAAGTCTCACTGCTGCCTCCTACCAATCGGGTGACCGATATAGGACCGGACCTCGTCGCCCGGCGCCGCCGACCGCACGAACGTCTCCCCTACGAGGACCGCATCGAACCCTGAGGACGCGGCCCGCGACACGGCGGCGACGGATGAAAAACCTGATTCAGCCACTGAGACGACGTCACGAGGGAGTGAGCTCGCGACTCTCTCGGCCCTCTCCGCGTCCACGTCGAACGTGTGTAGGTCGCGCTGATTTACGCCGATCATCGTCGCTCCCAGGTCGACGGCACGGCGCGCTTCCACTTCATCGTGGACCTCAACCAACACATCAAGCCCGAGGTCTGTCGCAATGGTGTGCAGAGAGGAAAGTTCGTCGTCCGTGAGTGCCGCCACGATCAGCAATATCGCACTGGCCTGATGTTCGGCGGCATCGAGGACGTCGTTGGGTGCCACCGTGAAATCTTTGCGTAGCAGGGGTGTGCCGACTGCTGCGGCGGCGGCCGACAGATCGTCCAGCGATCCTCCGAAATGGGGCTCGTCCGTCAGCACGGAGATGCCACTCGCACCCGCATTGGCGTAGAGACGAGCTGTCGCCGCCGCGTCGAGATCGGGCGCCAACCACCCCTTCGACGGGGAGCGACGCTTCACCTCCGCGATCACCGCGACGCCACTGGGACGGTGGTTCTCGATAGCGCTGCGTAACGACGCCCTCGTGACCGTCGGCACGTGCCTGTCGCGCCACTCTCTGTGATCCTGAGACGCGCGCAACCTATGCGCCGCGATGATGGCGTCGAGGTAGGTGGCCGTCATGGCGACAGCGTACCGTCCGATCGCTACGGCAAAACCTCAAAGATGACCGATGTCGCGTCGTAATCGGCGCTGAGGAGAGTGCGATGGACCACGCCCATCACCTCCACACCGCTGTCCGTCTCACGGGAGCTCGTCACACCTTGGGGACCTTCGGGGCCCACCGATCGAAAGACCTCGTTGATCGTGGCAATGTCCGGTCCGGACCCGCGCACGACGCGCCACGGCATCGTGGCCCCCCGAGCATCCATGCGACCCACGATCTCCTGTCCCGTAAAGCATCCCTTGGTGAATGACACGGTGTGCTCGACAAAACGTGACCCGTAGGCGTGCGGTAACAGCTGCAATTCCAACTCGGCCGTCCAGGGCCACGACTGCTCCCACCTGGCATCTTCGGACAAAGGTGGCTCCTCGTCAATCGGCGCACTCTCGAGGGTGCAGCGCGTGCGGAGCAGAAACTTCCGAAGGCGCAAGAGCGTGGGTTCGACGAGGCCCGAGGGAACAAACAGGTCACACCCGTCCACAACGAGGTGCACGCGCGCGTACGTCAGAACCCGGCCGTCGGGTTCGAGAACGCACGTCCACACGTCACCCGCCGTCGCCGCGTCGAGAGACTGCGACAATTGACCGTCGAGGAAGGTCACCGCATCCTCGCCCCGGGCCGTAATCAAGGACCACGCCATCTCATTCTCAGGCACTGTGCGCTCCACCGACTGCTCGCAGAACCGCCTCGGCCTTCGCGAGGCATTCCTCGTCCTCCGACGCCGGATCAGAGTCCCATACGATGCCCGCGCCGGTTTGCACCGAGCCATGACCTGAGGCGTCGACGACGAGTGTGCGAATCAGAATGGCGGCGTCGAAGTTGCCGCTCGTGTCGAAGTACCCCACGGCTCCTCCGTACAGGCCACGAGACTGGGGTTCCATCTCGGTGATGTATTCCATGGCCCTTACTTTGGGAGCTCCCGACAACGTGCCCGCCGGGAACGCCGCGCGCAAGACATCCACGGCACTCACGTCGTCGCGCACAACTCCGGAGACCTGACTGGTGAGGTGCATGATGTGCGAGTAGGTCTCCACCGTCATCAGTTCTTCGACCACGACGGTGCCGTACTTCGACACCCGTCCGATGTCGTTACGACCCAGGTCCACCAACATCACGTGCTCGGCAATCTCCTTCGGATCCTCTCGCAGTGACGCCGCTCGCTGTCGATTGACCTCGTCGCTATCGCTACGCGGGCGCGAACCGGCGATCGGTCGCGTGGTCGCTCGACCGTCGCGAACACGTACCAGCGCCTCCGGGGAAGAGCCCGCCACCGTCACTTCGTCAAATTGCAGGTAGTACAAGTACGCGGAGGGATTCATTTGACGTAGGACCCGGTACACAGCGAAAGGATCCTCTACGGTGCCCACATCGAATCTCTGCGAGAGAACGATCTGAAACACCTCGCCAGCCGCGATCAACTCTTTGGCCTCGTGAACCATTCGTTGATAGGTCTCCGACGAGACAGTCCTCGAATAGGTGGCCACGGGGAGTTCGTGTCGTCCCCGTGCACGCCGTAGATAGTCCGTCGTTGGTCGTGACAAGTCGTCGGCCATGGTCTGGAGACGCCCTTCGATCACGTCGAGATCCCAGCCCTCGCGTACATCCACATTGATCACCAGAGTGAGTGTCTGTCGCCAATGGTCAAACACCACTAACTCACCGATGTACGCCAAGGCGGCGTCGGGTTGTGTGCTCGTGGACGATCGTCGCGGCGGGAGCGTTTCGAGCTCGCGCACGGTATCCCACCCGAAGAGTCCCACAATCCCCGAGCGCAAAGGAATCGCCGAGTCTGTGACGCCCTGGAGTGGCGCGACACGAAGTCCCGCCAGAGCCGATTCGACGGTCGCGAGCGACGACGCTGATGCGAGGCCCTCAAAGACACCCGTGGTTCGCTGTCCCTCCAGACGAGAAACGTACGTTCCGAGAGCGTGGCGTCCGAGAAACGAAAACCGTCCGAAGCGTTGTCCGTCTTCCACGGACTCGAGAAGAAAACCTTCGTTGGTACCCACGAAGCGCTGGAAGGCCCCGACGGGGGTCACGCTATCGGCGTGCAATTCGACGCCAATGGGAACAATGTCGTGCGTCTCGCTGGCTGACTGGAGCTCGTCAGCGAGGGGCGCAAGAGAACCACGAAGCGACAGCACCGTCATAAATAGAGGCCCGTGCCCACCGCTTCGGCTTCGCGAGCGACTGCGTGCAAATCGCGCTCTCGCAGCAACACGTATTCCTCACCATTGACCTCTACTTCGTAGCGGTCTTCGGCGCTGAACAACACGCGACTGCCGACCGAGACGGCTCGCACGTGAGGACCCACGGACACGACAGTGGCCCAGGTCAGACGCTTTGACAATTGGGCCGTCGCCGGAATCAGAATGCCCGCGCGACTGCGCCGCTCTCCCTCCGCGTCATCCACTTGCACGAGGACGCGGTCAAACAGGACGGACACCTGATCAATGTGCGGAACTGCTTCACCCATGGACACAAAGTACTCGTCGTGAGCCGTGATCTCGTCCGGCGACCCATAATGGCGGGGTGAACTACCAGGGCGAACTGAACACCATCACGTCCACACTGAACGACGTGTCGACGCGACTCTCCACGTTGGTTGAGGGTGCCGACGACTCACTTGCCGGCGACATTTACACCGAGCTAGTCGCCGCGGAACGCGCCATCGGCACTCTTCTCCGGCGCCTCAATCGCGTCGCTCGAAGAGTCGAGGGATAGCCCAGTAGGGTGGCTCTGCATGGGCGCTCACTGGGAAATGACTCCTCATCTGTCGAGCGACCAACGACTGGATGTGCTGACCTTGCTCGATCGTCGAGAAGTCGAGCTCGGCCGGGAATCCCTCGATGAATCACGACGTCGGACGGTTGTCCACGGGTGGCCCGGTGAACACTGGCTGCGCCTCGACAACGGCCAACTGACGGATTACGCCCTGGCCTCGCGCAGCGATGTGGTGAATATCGAAAAGGCCGGCGGCACGGTGGATCACACGCTGCTCGACAGCGTGTGGGGCGAATCCCGCGTCGTCGAATGGTGGACGAGAGACGACCACGGCACACGGTGCGGCGGGGAGATCGTGCGGACGCTGCATCTCATGAAGGTCAACTTGCCCGTTCCCGTGGTCCCCGTGCCGGACGGCATCAGCATCCGAACCTTTGATCCGGAGCGCGACGCGGAGGCGTGGCTCGAACAGAACAATCTGGCCTTCGCCGACCATCCCGAGCAAGGTGCGTGGCGCCGTGCCGACTTGGAGATTAGGGTTCGTGAGCCGTGGTTTGACCCGTCGGGATTCTTGCTCTTTGAAGAAGCGGGGAACATTGTGGCGTCCTGTTGGACCAAAGTGCACGAGCTCTCCCCCGACCGCTTCGGAGAGATTTACGTGATCTCTGTCCACCCGTCCCACCAGGGTCGCGGCCTCGGGCGCGTGGCCGTCACACAAGGTCTACACGTCCTGCGGCAAAAGGGCGTGACCCGCGGCGCCCTCTTTGTTGACGCGTCGAACACCAACGCGGTCTCTCTCTACGAGCGGCTCGGTTTCGTGGCCACCCGCCGAGATCACCTCGTTCGGTTCACTCGCGAGGCGTAAGTCGACTACTTCGTTCCGACGGCCCGGCCGACGCACCACGTCACCGTCGCCGCCAGTGCCGTAATGGCGAGTTGCCGGAATCCGGCGCGCCACACTCCGCGGTCGGAGAACCAGCCGATGGTCCCACCGAGAGCGAAGGACGCGACGGCGCTGACCCCCACTGACCACCAGACCTGATTGCCCGACGTCGTGACGAGCCACGGCAACAAAGGAATCAATGCACCCAGAGCGAACGCCACCAACGAGAACATGGCGGCGCGCACGGGATTACCGACAGCGTTGGGGTCGATACCGAGTTCTTCTCGCGTGTGCGTGCGCAACGCCAATTCAGGGTCCCGCATTAAGCCGTCCGCGAGCTGCGCCGCCAGGGTCGGCTCGATGGAGCGGGAGACGAAGATCGCTTCGAGCTCGTCGCGTTCCGCGGAAGGATACTGAGCAATCGCACGACGCTCGACGTCAATTTCGCGTTCAAAGAGTTCGCGTTGTGCCGTCATCGACAGATACTCGCCGCTGGCCATGGAGAAGGCCCCGGCAACCAGTCCGGCCAACCCCGCGAGGCGCACCACCGAGTGACCCGGTTGCGCTCCGGCGAACCCCAAGATCAGCGAGACATTCGTGACGAGTCCGTCGGAAGCCCCGAAAATCGCCGCTCGCGCCCACCCGTCATTGATCTGCCGATGGCGCTCGGGGTGGGGCGACAAGGTCACCGCTCCATGGTACCGATGAAGACCTAGAGTCGTAACCGTCGTTGGTACAGAGGAGACATCATGGCAACAACCGTCGAAAGCTTGGACGCCTTCCAGAATCTGGTCGGCCAGCACCTCGGCTATAGCGAGTACATCACCGTGACCCAGGATCAGGTCAACCTGTTCGCTGACGCCACCGGCGACCACCAGTGGATCCACGTAGACCCCGAACGGGCCAAGAGTGGACCTTTTGGTGGCCCGATTGCACACGGGTATCTCACTCTGTCCCTCATTCCCATTCTCGTGGGTCAGATCGTTCGGGTTGAAGGTGTCACCATGGGCGTGAACTACGGCGCCAACAAGGTCCGCTTTCCCGCCCCGGTCCCCGTCGGATCCGAGATCCGTGCCGGCGCGTCTGTGGCGTCCGTCGAAGAAGTTGCCGGCGGAGCGCAGGTCGCGCTGGATGTCACCATTGAAGTGCGCGACGCCGCGAAGCCGTCATGCGTTGCGCAGATTCTCTTCCGCTACTACCGCTAAAGGTGACGACATCACCCCTCCCCCAGGGTGAGGAGAAAACGCGCCGCGTCCGAGAGATGTTTGACGCCATTGCGCCGCGCTACGAGTTCGTCAATCACTTGATGACCTTCGGGCTCGACCGGCGGTGGCGTCGACGCGCCGTCCAAGACCTCCGCCTACCGGCCAACAGCGTCATCCTCGACATCGCCACCGGCACGGGCGACTTCGTGCGCGAAGCGCACCGACAAGGCCTGCGCGTCGTCGGCACCGACCTGAGTTTCGGCATGCTCGCCGCCGGCCACGGTGGCGCGCCGCTCGCTCAAGCCAATGCCGCCCAGTTACCTTTCGCCACCGGTTCCGTGGATGGTGTCACCTGTGGTTACGCGCTGCGCAACTTCACCGAACTGCAAGCCTCCTTTGACGAAATGGCCCGCGTTCTTCGAGTGGGCGGACGACTGTCGATCCTCGAAGTCGCCGAGCCGGCGTCTGGATTATGGAAGTTGGGATTTCGCTTCTGGTTCCGGGGCGTCGTGCCCCTCATTGGCTCCATTTTCTCCGACAAAGATGCCTACCGGTACCTCCCGAAGTCGACCGCGTATTTGCCCGACGCCGATACGCTGAGAACGATGTTGCAGTCCGCGGGATTCACCGCTATCAACCACCGACTGATCCTGGGGGGACTCAGCCAACAAATCATTGCCACGAGGGCTCTGTGAACCTCTATCGTCGACGACTTGTCGATATTGACACCTCAGCCCTTCGCACTCTCGGCGCACGGTCCGGGTGGGTTCTCGAGTCTCCCGATGCGCTGCGGGTGGGATTCGGACGCTGCCTGCTCACGCTCACCTTGACCGACGGACTAGAAGGTCCCTTGACCGGCGTCGATCAGCTCGAAGAGATCACCGTCGTGGGTGAACCCGGGCCCACGGGCACCGGACCGACCGTCTTCGTCACTGTCCCCTTCGACCGACGCGGAGATATCCACGGTTGGCTCCCCGAGCACGTCGTGACCCAGCTGTCCGACGGCTCCACGTGGCTGACGAGCGCCTCCGACAAGGACCTCGACGCCCTCGTTCTCTGCGCCGACGTCGAGCCCGCGCAGACTCACCGCACCAATGCGGTTATCGATCGCACGTTCCTCCCGACGCCCGATGGCTACGCGCGGGCCGTGGCAACCGCCGTGGACGAGATGCGTCACAGTGATCTGCAAAAGGTTGTGCTCGCCCGTCGTGTCGCGGGACAAACGGAACGTCCGATTGATCCGGCGGCGGTGGCAATTCGTTTGCACGAGAGGGAGCCGGCGTGCACGCTGTACGCAGTGCCGAGTCGTTCCGAGGGACGCTTCATTGGCGCCAGTCCCGAACTCCTCGTGTCGTGCCTCGATGACGCGGTCACCTGCCACCCCCTCGCGGGAACGGTGGCGTTGCCGGAAGGAGAGGACTCTCTCGACTACGCGAAGTGGCTAATGGGTTCCGAAAAGAACCTGTTCGAACATCGCGTCATGGTGGACGACATCGTCGAGAGGCTTCGCGACGTCTGCGACGACGTGCGCGCCGATCTCCAACCCTCCATCGTGACGCTGCGCTCCGTGGCGCACCTCGGCACCTGGATCCAGGGCAAAGTGTCCGGAGAGACCCAGGCCACAACTCCCTTTGAGCTTCTCCGCCTCCTTCACCCCACCGCCGCCGTGGGCGGCATACCCGCACAGCGGGCGCAGGAAGTTATTTCTCGCCTCGAGCCCGAACCTCGGGGCTTGTACGCCGGCGCCGTTGGGTGGTTCGATCACCTCGGCAATGGTGAGTTCTGGGTCGCCATCCGCGGCATGACCTTGAAGGACGACCGCTTCAGCGCCTGGGCGGGCGCGGGCATTGTTGGTGAGTCAGACCCCATCGCCGAGCGCGAGGAGACCAAAGACAAACTCGCCTCCATCCTCGCGGGACTCGGCGGACGCGCGGATTAACGCCCCGTCTTCGGAGCCCGACTGAACGCGCGACGAAAACCCCATTTCGTCACCAGCAACAGTGCCTCGACGATGATCGCCGAGGACATCTTGGATTCACCTTCGGTGCGGTCCGTAAAGGAAATGGGCGTTTCCTTGATAGTCGCGCCGCCCAATCGAGCGCGGTACGTCATTTCAATCTGGAATCCGTACCCGTCCGCGGTCACGGTTTCAAAATCAATCTTCTCGAGTGCGCTTTCCGAGTACACCCGGTACCCCGCCGTGGCGTCGGCGACCTGGAGTCCGAGCATCATCGACGCGTATCGATTACCGCCCTTGCTCAACAGCAGCCGGCTCGTCGACCACGTGGGGATTGCGCCGCCCGCGACGTAGCGGGACCCAATGACGACGTCGTAGTTCTGCGCGTGATCGAGCAGCTCCGGCAACGATCGAGGGTCGTGGGAAAAATCGCAATCGATTTCCACGAAGCTGTCGTAGCCATGATCGAGTCCCCACCGGAAACCCGCACGATACGCACTTCCGAGACCGCTCTTGCCCTGACGACGCAGAACGGTGATCTGTCCTAATTCTTCGTTGACCTTCTCCGCCGCATCAGCCGTTCCGTCGGGAGAACCGTCGTCCACCACGAGAATGTCGGCGGTCGGCACGATGGAGCGGATCGCTTCAAGCATCTTGGCCACGTTTTCGATCTCGTTATACGTGGGTAGCACCACTAAAACCCGCATCGCGAAAGTCTACAAGTGACCCCTAAGATCCCACTCAGCAGTTCCACAGGCGACGATAAGACCTGTGCCACGCTGGTAACAACCTATGACCGACGCTGACTCCGCCCTTCCCGTCCCCCATCGGCGGTTTCGCATTCCGCGGCAGTTGCGATTGTTACTGAGTATTGGGACCCTCGTGTTCATTTTCGAGTACTTGGTGATTCCCCAGTTCGCGTCCGCGCGTCATTCGTGGCATCTCATCGAAAAGGTCAATCCCGTCCTCATTGTTCTCGCCCTGCTGTGCGAGATTGCCGCCATCGTGGCATACGCCGAACTCACACGAACTGTCTTCACCCCGCACTCTCCCTCTCTGCCCGACATCTTGAGGGTAAACATGTCAACGCTCGCCCTGAGTCACGTCGTTCCCGGCGGCACGGCTCCCGCAGGCGCCTTGGCGTACCGGATGTACAACGAACTCGGTGTTCCGGGCACCACCAACGCTTTCGGTCTCGCGGCTCAGGGCAGTGGTTCCGCTGTCGTGCTCAACATCATGTTCTGGATGGCTCTGGTCATTTCCATTCCACTGCGCGGGTTCAACCCGGCGTACGGATTCGCCGCCCTCGCGGGGGTGTTCTTGATGCTCGCGTTCTTCGGCACAGTGGCTCTCATTACTCGTGGCCAGCGCCACGCCGACGCCTGGCTTCGCGCCGCGGCGGCGCGTCTTCCGTGGATCACCCCCGAGCGGGTCTCGGAGCTCCTCGCCACCGTCGCCGAGCGCATCAAACTCTTGACGTCGAACCGGCGAACATTCTGGGCCTCACTCGAATGGGCAGCTGCCAACTGGCTCCTCGACGCCGCGTGCTTGTGGGTGTTTCTGTGGGCACTCGGCCACCCGATCTCCCCAATTGATCTCATGGTCGCCTACGGACTCGCGAACATTCTCGCCGTGATCCCCCTGACCCCCGGAGGCCTCGGTGTCGTCGAGGCCACGCTCATTCCGACGCTCGTGGGTTTCGGCGTGCCCCACAATCAGGCGATCCTGGCCGTGGTCGGCTACCGCTTTCTCAACTTTTGGCTACCGATCCCCCTCGGTGGCGCGTCGTACATCTTCATGGAGTGGCGCGCCAGCACGCGCCATCGCTAAATCCCGAGAGAGCGAGAGCGCTGCAGCATGCGGCGCTTCAACTCGGCCTGTACCGACAAGTGATTGACCGAGGCCACGCGGCGCCAGCGTCGATCCGTACCGAGCGCCCACGAGTAGCAGTCGTCTTCGAACGTCAGTTCCACCGCCTCGAAGAGAGAGGTGCGCAACTTGGCACTCTCTACGGGTACGAGGACTTCCACGCGTCGGTCCAAGTTCCGTTCCATCAAGTCGGCCGAGCCAATCAGCACGGTGGTGGCCGGGTCGTCCCATGGACCAAAGATGAACACGCGAGAGTGCTCTAAGAACTCACCCACCACCGAGTGCACCGAGATGTTCTCCGACAGTCCTTCGATACCCGGACGCAAACAGCACAGCGTGCGCACGGCCAATCGAATAGGTACTCCCGCCTGGCTCGCCCGGTACAAAGCGTCGATGATCGTGGGATCGGTCAATCCATTGACCTTCATGTCAATACGGCCCTCAGGACCCTTGGCAGTTTGCGCTTCAATGCAGGAGATGATGTGTGAGCGAGTAGACACGGGACTCACCACCAACTTGCGGTAGGTGTCCTGCTTCGCGAAGCCCGTCAGGAAATTGAAGAGGTCGCCCACGTCGCGCGTAATGGCGTCGTCACAGGTCAAAAGACCAAAGTCCTCGTAGACGCGTGCTGTCTTGGAGTTGTAATTACCCGTGCCGATGTGCACATAACGCTGCAGGGAGTTGCCCTCAGATCGAATTACCAGCGCCGTCTTCGAGTGGGTCTTCAAACCCACGATTCCGTAGACGACGTGAACACCCGCATCTTCCAGCGCCTTCGCCCAGCCAATATTGGCGGCCTCGTCGAAGCGCGCCTTGATCTCCACCAGCGCCGCGACTTGCTTACCGCGTTCGGCCGCACGGATCAACGAGGCGACAATGGGAGAGTCACCACTGGTGCGGTACAAGGTCTGCTTGATGGCAACGACGTGCGGGTCGTCGGCCGCTTGCGAAATGAATGCTTCCACGGAGTCAGAAAAGGACTCGTAGGGGTGATGCACGAGGATGTCGCCGTCGCGAATGGCCGCGAAGACATCGTTGACGCCCTCGTCGCCCGCCAACCGCGCCGGCGTCACGGGAGTCCAGGATTCGATCTTGAGGTCTGGGCGATCTTGACCGTACAAGAACCACAGGTCGCCCAAGCCGAGTGGGGCGTCTGATTCGTACACCTTCGACTCTTCGAGCTCGAGTTGCTCCAGCAGCAACGCAAGAAGTGTCGGGTCCATGCCTGGAGCTATCTCAATGCGTAGGGCTCGCCCAAAGCGGCGACGGCGTAATTCGAGTTCGAGTGCGACCATCAAGTCGTCGGCCTCGTCCTCTTCGAGGGCGAGGTCCGCATTGCGGGTCACGCGAAAGAGGTCCGCCCGACCGACGGACATACCGGGAAAGAGTCGTCCTAGGTGGGCCACAATGACGTCTTCGATAAGACAAAAACGGCCCTCGTCGCCCAAGGCGGTGAACCTCGGAAGAGACGGCGGCACCTTGACGCGCGCAATGCGCTCCTCGCCATTATCGACATCTTTCACCTGCACCGCAATGTTGAGCGAGAGGTTCGAGATCATCGGAAACGGGTGACCCGGGTCGACCGAGAGCGGTGTCAATACGGGAAAGATGGATTCGTCGAAGTACGTCGCGAGAAACGTGCGCTCGTCCGGCGTCGTTTCGTCGTAGCGCACGATATCGATGCCGTTATTGCGCAACTCGGGCAACAAAGTGTCAAGAACCAGACGATCCTGACGATCAATGAGACTGAGAACGCGCTCGCGAATAGCACGAAGCTGTTGGCGGGGTCGCTGACCGTCCAAGCTCGGCGTTCCGACGCCGGCGGCCACCTTGTCTTCCAGACTGACCACACGCACCTGAAAGAACTCGTCGATCATCTCCGCGAAGATCGCCACGAACTTGCACCGATCGAGGAGCGGGACATTGGGCTCGTCCGCCAGATCCAGAAGTCGGGATCCAAACTCGAGACGGGACAACTCACGATTCGAGAAGCGCTCTGGGCCGAAGTTCTCCACCGTACGCAGATCCGACATATCCACCTCTTGCTGGGCCCGAGTGCCCGCCTCATCATAAACGCCCCGACTACGCTTTCCACGTGGCTCGACCCCGAAAGGAACCTCGTGGCGCGGAGGCGCCGCAGGGTCCCGTCAACGAGCGAGCGCCGTATCGATCGACAGAATTGGGCCTTTTATTGCTCGTCTCGATCGTCATCAGTGGTTTGTACGTCTTGACGTCACTTGGTACTCACGGACATCTCCCAAAGTCCATCTGGCTCTTCATTGCGTGCGTGCTCGGACTTTCGCTCGCCCTCCACGTTGCCATCTCATTCCTCGCGCCGCGGTCATCACAAGTACTCCTTCCCCTTGCGACACTGCTCAACGGACTCGGGTATATCGAGATCGCCCGCTGGAACCCTCCGCGAGCGGGATACCAAACGGCCTGGGTTCTTGTCAGCGCCGTCGCCGTCGTGCTGGTACTCCTCACGGTTCGTCGCGTTCGCGACCTTGACCGGTACCGCTACATCACGCTCTTTATCGCGATTGTCCTGATGTTGTCGCCACTGATCCCGCACGTCGGCGAGAACATCAATGGCGCCCGCTTGTGGCTCAAACTGGGACCGTTCTCGTTCCAGCCGGTCGAGGTCGCCAAGATCTTTCTCGCCATCTTCTTTGCGTCGTATTTCGCAGCGAATAAGGAAATGCTGTCGGTGGGCACCTCTCGACTGGCGGGCCGCCGTTGGGTCAGTCTTCGCACTCTGATTCCCGTGGTGGCGGCGTGGGGATTCTCGATCCTCGTCCTCGGTGCCGAGAACGATATTGGATTCGCCATGCTGCTCTTCGCCCTCTTTGTGGCGATGATCTGGGTGTCGACGGGACGGCTCTCCTATGTGGCGTTCGGTGTCGGCATGTTCGCCGTGGGTGGCGTGATCGGCGCGAAGCTTTTCCACCAGGTCAATCAGCGGATTGCCATCTGGCTTGATCCGTGGAACGCCTACAACTACGCCCACGGTGGACGTCAATTGGCCTACGGCTGGTTCGGTATTGCGGCGGGTGGCATGACCGGTACCGGCGTCGGTCTCGGTCAAAGTGGCGCGACGCCCGCCCTGACCACCGACATGATTTTCTCTGCGCTCGGCGAAGAATTGGGCTTCGCGGGCGTGACCATCATCATCAGTTGCTTCATCCTCTTTGTCGGTGAAGGATTCCGCATCGCCCAGCGCGCGCACTCCGACTTCGCTCGACTTACCGCGACCGCGCTCAGTTTGATTATTGGATTTCAAGCGTTCTTCATCATGGCGGGCGTTCTGCGCGTCCTTCCGTTCACCGGAATCACGTTGCCCTTCATGGCCTTTGGCGGAAGTTCACTCGTCGCCAACTACGTGATCGTCGCGCTGCTGTTGCGCATCTCTGACGAGAATCAGCGTGATCTGGGTGGTGGCGAAGTCCGCGCGATCAGCTTTGATCGTTCAGGAACGAAAGAATCTCCTCGTCGCACAGGACGGGTGCTCGCACGGGCTGGCGAAGAGCGAGAATGATGCCGTCGCTCGGACGGCAGTCGATCACCACACGCCCCTGAGGGGTTGCGAGATCCAGTTCGGCGAAGAACGTTCCATTCTGGTAATCCGTAATGCGCACAGCAATCACGTCGGCGCGCGACTGCCGCAGAACGCTCGCGAACAATTCGTGCGTACTGGGTCGAGCCCCCTCGCGTCCCTCGAGCGCGAGACCCACGGCCTGCGCTTCGGGAAGGCCCACCGGGAGGGTCAAGGGACGAAACGGGTAGACCTGCTCTTGCAAATTGATAATTGGGTGCGGGTCAGGAATGTGGAACATCACGTTCACCACGTCCATGACCACGAACGCCGGAAACGCGTCGCTCGTGGCATCCGTTTCGAGTGGTTCCTGAACGTCGCTCATGTCACGTGAAGCCTAATTCGAGCGTCGCCGCGACACCGCGAGCACGACGCCTCCACAGAGGTAGAACACGAGAGCCGACGAACCCCCATAAGAAATCAATGGAAGCGGGATTCCCGTCACCGGCATGATCCCCATAGTCATCCCGATGTTCTGAAAACAACTGAACGAGAAGAAGACGAAAATGCCCACGCAGAGCAGCCGCCCCATGGACTCTTTGGCGTCTCGGGCCACGACGTAGATGCGCCACGCCACGAAACCCAGCAACAGCACTGTCCCCACGGTGCCCACAAGTCCGAACTGTTCGCCAATGGCGGTGAAGATGAAGTCGGTCCGCTGCTCGGGGACGTATCCGAGATTCGTTTGCAATCCCTTGAAAATTCCCGCGCCGAACAACCCACCGGCACCAATGGCGGTCTTGGCATTCGCCACGTCGTAGATAAGAGCCTGCAAATTCTTGTTGGTCGAGTTCTGGTGAAGAAAGGACACGAGACGCAAGATCTGGTAGCGGTGCAGCACGCCGAGGTACAACATCGCTGTCGTCACAACGGCGCCCGCCACGGCCATGAGGGCCATAAAGCGAGGCGGCACTCCCGCAATAACCATGATCGTCCCTGCCGTCAACAACATGATGATGGCGGTGCCGAGGTCGGGCTGAATAACGATGAGACCCAATGGCATCAAGAGCATTAGGACCATTCGACGAACATCAAAACTGGTGAGTCCTTCGGGTCGACGCCCGCAGTACGTCGCCATCGCCAAAATGATGGCGAGTACCGCAAATTCACTGGGTTGAATCTGGATGGGTCCGAACACGTACCAACGCGTGGCGCCTAACTGCGACGACCCGAGCACGAAGACTCCCGCCAGCGAGGCCAAGCTGGCCAAGTAAAACGCGGTCGTGGCGATCTCGAATCTGCGGTAGTCGAGTCGTGACACCACCAACATGAGCCCAATGCCGATGAGAACAAAGAAGCCTTGCCGCTCGAGGTAGTAGTGGGGGTTGTCGCCCGCATTAGCCAGCGCATTTCTCGTCGCCGAGTAGATGGACACAACGCCCACCAAGCCCAAGGTCACCATGCCCACCAAGAGGGGTCGGTCCACCGTGGACGAATGTTCTCGCGTCGGAACGAGCGTGGGCGTGCGCATCTAATCCAACGCCTTCATCAGGGCCGCCACCGGAACATCGTCGTCAAACCACCAGCGAAATTGGTGACGGGCCTGGTGCACCAGCATCATCACGCCGTTCATCGTACGAAAACCACCACGTTCGCACTCGTCCATCCATGACGTGCGCGCGGGGCTGTAGACGATGTCGACCGCAACACCGTTAGCGGACGGCACTATCGCAGGACAATCGGCCCGCGTCTCACCCTCACGTACGGGTGTTGTGTTCACCACGACGTCAAAGGTGCCGCGCGCCTCGCTGACGGCGGTCGCGTTCGGGTACCGCGCCGCCAGCGCATCCCGCGTTGTCGCGTTGCGGCTCACGATGTCGACTCGCGAACCCGCGTGAGAACAGGCATCCACGATGGCCTTGGCGCTGCCGCCCGAACCGAGCACGAGCACACGCGATCCTTCACCGGGTCGATTCTCACCCAGGGCGTCGAGAAAACCAGCCCCGTCGGTGGAGCGACCCAGCAGTCGCCCTCCACGCATCAACAGCGAATTCACCGACCCCGTGCGTCGAGCAATCTCGTCCACATCGTCACAGCGATCCACGAGCTGCTCCTTGAGCGGCATGGTGACCGAGAGTGCGTCGTGCGACGCGACGATCGCCTCAAAATTGTCGTCGATCGAATCCACCTCGAGGGCCTGCGACTCCCCGTCCAGTCCCACATACGCCAGCGCGGCGGCGTGGAGCCGAGGTGACAACGAATGCGCCACGGGGTTCCCGATGACCGCAAGTCGCCAGCTCACAGGATCCCCCTCGATGCGGCCAGACGCTCGTTCGCCAACTGCTGCGCGAACGTGTTGGAAAATGCCATGGTGCCGTCTTTGGAGATGAGCGTGAAATAGAGCCACTGTCCCGCCGGAGGCTGACGAATGGCGTCGAGAGCGAAATGCGACACCACGCAAATGGGCGTTGGGGTCAATCCCTCGTGTAGGTACGTGTTGTACGGCGTTTGTGTGCGCAACATCGCTGAAGTAACCGTGCCACCGTCTTGGCCGAGGGCGTACAGGACGGTGGAGTCCATGCGCAAGAGCATGCCGCGATCGAGACGATTCACAATCACCCGGGCCACCTTGGGCATATTGACCGGGTAATACCCCTCTTTCTCCACAATCGAGGCGGCGATCACGAGCTGGTAGGCCGAAAGACCGTGCAGGTTGGTCGTCGGGGTAATTCCCGACGCTGCCGCCTGTCTCGTGAAGCGATCTTGCATTCTCTGTACCAGTGAGGCGGCCGATTCGTGCGGGCCGATGACGTACTGCCCGGACCCCATCAAGCCTTCGAGCGGATGCGCCGTGTTCGCCGAGGCCGTCGCGACGTCCCCGGCGGTCATCCACGGTGAGTGTGTTGTCGCACTCTTTTCCGCGGCGTCGAACGCTCTCGCGAAGTCCGTCCCCGCCGCTTCAGAGATCTGGGCCTCCACTTCCCGCAGGGTCAATCCAGGCGACAGACTCACGACTTCCGCGTTAGGGGTGCCGTTGAAGACCGAGCGCACCTGGTCGAAGGACGAATTTTGATTGATTTGGAAGTAGCCGGGTTCGAGCACGGGCGAACCGAAGATCGAGGTGTCGAGACGGAACGCCAACGTCGATCCAATGACCTTGTCCGCCGCCAATTGCTGTGCGAGTTGACTCACCGTCTCCCCCGAACTGACGTGCACGACCACGGCCTCACCCTGGCCGCCAAAGGGATAGGCATTGGAGACAAACCACGCGCCAAACAGAAGGAGGGAGATCCCGGCGAGCACCACGACCCGACCCGACGTACTACGCATGGTGTTCCAAGTAGTTCTGCAGCATCACCACTGCGGCGGCGCTATCGATCAACGCACGTTGACGGCGGTCTTTCACGCCCGACTCGTGCAACTGGCGCCTCGCCGAGACCGTCGTGAGTCGTTCATCAAATCGCACGACAGTCACATTCTCCACGCTACTGGCGAGATCCTGAGCGAACTGGTCGCTCGCCTCCGTGGATGCCGTCTCCGCCCCCGACAGTGAAATCGGTCGACCAACGATGATGGTGTCTACGCCTTCTTCGTCCACGAGGGCCCGAAGGGTGTCAAAAGTTCGGTCGTCGACCGGCACGCACTCGCGCGCCGAGGCCAGGGTGCGGCGAGAATCAGAAATGGCGACTCCAATGCGCCGCGTACCGGGGTCGAGGCCCAACAGTCGAGTCACGCTTACCCCAAAGTCGCGCGCGCCGCGTCAAGAGCCGCGTCGATACCCGACGCATCCCGACCGCCCGCCAGTGCCAAAGTGGGCGATCCACCGCCACCACCTTTGACGAACCGCGCCACGTCCTTGACGAGGGCCACCGCGTCACGCGAACCATCGGTGGCGGTCACCAAGGCGACCTTGTCGCCGTCGACACCGCCCAACACCACCGTGGGTCGGCCACGGCGTTGCAGATCTTGAGCGAGGGTTCGCAGCTGATCCCCCGTGAAGCCATCAACGCGAGCCACCAAGTGCCCTGGAGCCGCCGCGTCGAGTTCGGCCGCGAGAGTGCTCAACTGTGCTTGACGGAGTCCCGCAATTGTCTTCTCCAGCTCCTTCTGGCGCTCGAGAACGCGTTCCAGCGACGGGAGCACATCGTCGGTCGAGGTCTTCAGCACAGCGCTCACGCTCGACAAGATGCTCTCCATCTCGCGACTCCGCGCTAACGCTCCAAGACCGGTCACCGCTTCGATGCGTCGAGTGCCCGATCCGATGCTCGCCTCGCTGACAATTTGTATCTGACCAATTTCGCCCAGGCGATGAACGTGCGTGCCACCACAGAATTCCAGTGAATGCTCTCCGGCCCGCACCACGCGGACGCGCTCTCCGTACTTGTCGCCGAAGAACGCAATGGCGCCCATCGATTCGGCCTCTTGGCGACTCGCCGTAATGGTGTCCACATCCTCGTCACCCACCACGTCGTCATTCACCAACGTCAGCACCGAATTTCGCTCCTGCGACACGAGTCCGTCGGCGTGAGAAAAGTCGAAGCGGAGACGTTCGGGTGCGACGAGCGAACCCTGCTGGCGGACGTGATCGCCCAGCACGCTTCGCAGAGCCGCGTGCAGGAGATGTGTCGCCGTGTGATTGCGTCGAATCGCCTCACGACGGGGAGCATCAATCGTTGCCACGGCCGCCTGGCCGGCCACGATCTCGCCCACCATCACGCCACGGTGGACAATCAGTCCGCCGGCGATGTTCTGGGTGTCCTGCACGTCGAGACGACCGGACTCGGTCACGATGCTTCCGGTGTCCCCTACTTGGCCACCCGATTCGGCGTAGAACGGCGTGGCGTCGAGGAACACTTCGCACGTTCCGGTCTCCGTCACGAGCACAGCGACCACCGTGGTCTCAAGCGAATAGCGCGATCGATCGCGTCCGACGAATTCACTCGGACCCGCCGCGTCCAGAACGGCGCGGTACGCGCCGTCATCCGCAGACACCTTCGTCTTGGCCGAGCTTCTCGCGCGCTCGCGCTGTTCGCGCATCGCGTCATCGAAGCCCGGGCGATCGACTTGAAAGCCTTGTTCTTCGGCGATCTCGGCGGTGAGCTCAATAGGGAACCCGTGGGTGTCGTGCAGTCGGAAAACGACGTCACCGGGCAGAAGGTTCTCTCCACGTTCGCGTACGCCGTCCGCCGCCTCGTTGAGGAGCGTCAATCCCGTCCGCAAGGTGCGCGAGAAGCCCGCCTCCTCGCGGTCCAACACCGATTCGATGAGTTCGCGGTCCTTGATCAGAACCGGATACGCGTCACCCATCTTTTCGATCGTCGCCGCCACCAAACGACCGGTCAGCGGCTCACTCGAACCGGCGCGACGCGCGGCGAGGATGGCTCGACGAATAATGCGTCGCAGGACGTATCCACGACCTTCATTCGACGGAAGCACACCGTCCGCCACCAACATCGTCATGGCGCGGCCGTGCTCGGCGATACGGCGAATGGCGATATCCGTGAGGTCATCGTGACCGAGGGGTTTGCCCACTGCACTCTGCGCGGCGTCGAGAAGAGGGGCGAAGAGATCGGTCGCAAAAACGGATTCCACACCATTAAGGAGACTGAGAACACGCTCAAAACCGGAACCGGTATCGATGTTCTTCTTCGGTAGTTCCGTCATCGAACCATCCG
This sequence comes from uncultured Actinomycetes bacterium, assembly GCA_903873775.1. Lineage (GTDB taxonomy): Bacteria > Actinomycetota > Acidimicrobiia > Acidimicrobiales > RAAP-2 > RAAP-2. The sequence goes on along the minus strand of CAIQPR010000017.1, from coordinate 48,371 downwards.
CGGAGCGATTGAACTGCATGAAGACGAGGTTCCAGAATTCGACGAAGCGGTCGTCTCCACCGAACGCCGGTCCACCGTCCGCACCGAACGCCGGACCCTTGTCGAAGAATATTTCCGAGCTGGGACCACACGGACCCGTGTCGCCCATACCCCAGAAATTGTCTTCGTCGAGACGCTGAATCCGCTCAGGTCGAATCGAGGTCAACTCGGGCCACAGACTGGCCGCGTCTTCGTCAGAGGTGTGTACGGTGACCCAGAGCCGATCGGGATCCATGCCGAATCCCTCGGTGATCAGGGACCACGCGAACTCGATGGCGCCGGCCTTGAAGTAATCCCCGAACGAGAAATTGCCCAACATCTCAAAGAAGGTCAGATGGCGCTGGGTGGTGCCGATGATGTCGATGTCCGGCACCCGGAAACACTTCTGAATGGACGCTGCGCGGCTGAAAGCCGGGATCTCGTCACCAACGAAATACGGCTTGAACGGCACCATGCCCGCCACAGTGAACAGGAGCGTCGGGTCATTGGCGATGAGTGACGCCGAGGGCACGATCGTGTGGCCCTGAGCCGCGAAGTGGTCAAGAAAAATCGAACGTAAGCGAGCGGCCTCCACGTATCTACTCTACTGGTGGCTCCGAGGCTTCTTGGGGGCTCTCCCCTCGCCGGGCACGCCACTGCTCGGCCCACACCCGTTCGCGTCCGCGGGGCACTTCCTCATAGAACGCGGTGCCCACCAGGTCATCGGGGAGGTACTGCTGCTCCACCCACCCTCGAGGATCGTCGTGTGGATAGAGGTAACCAACACCATGTCCGATGTCCGCGGCTGAGGAGTAGTGCGCATCACGCAGATGGGCGGGTACCTGAGTTGACGATCCGTTGCGCAGCGCCTCGGTGGCCCGACCGAGCGCCAGTGTCGCGGAATTGGACTTCTCCATCAAACACAATGCGATCGTGGCGTGCGTGAGCGTCAATCGACCTTCGGGCAGACCAATGAATTCAACCGCTCGCGCAGCGCTCTCGGCCAAGACCAAACCCATCGGGTCCGCGAGTCCGATGTCCTCGCTCGCCAGAATCACTAGTCGGCGTGCGATATACCGCGGACTCTCGCCAGCGTCCAACAAGGCGTTCATCCAGTACACGGCGCCGTCCGGATCAGAACCGCGCACCGCTTTGATGTATGCGCTGATCTGGTCATAGTGGGAGTCGGCAGACTGGTGGTGCACGCGCCCATCACGGGCACTGCGCACATCTTCCAACGTGATCTCTCGCGACGTTCCCGCCCCCACGAGCGCACAGCACACGTCCAGAGTCGTCAGAGCCGCACGCCCGTCGCCGTCAGCACTTCGACGCAGCGCCTGCAGGGCGTCAGGGGTGATAGTGACACCTCGAGCGTCAGCGCCGCGGTGCAAAAGTTGGTCCAGACTGGCGTCGTCCAGCGGGTGGACGCGCCACTGGGTCGTGCGCGAAATCAGCGCCGCGTTGACTTCAAAATACGGATTCTCCGTTGTGGCGCCGATGAGAACAATCTCCCCGGACTCGGTCACCGGCAACAACAGGTCCTGCTGGGCTTTATTGAAGCGGTGCACTTCGTCGATGAAGAGGACCGTCCTGACGCCTCGCTCGCCCAGCCTCGCTTGCGCGCGACTAATGACGTCGCGCAGATCCTTGACACCGCTGCTCACCGCCGAGAGAGTCTCCACGGCGAAACCCGCCGTATCCGCCAGCAAGCGCGCCAGCGTCGTCTTGCCGGTGCCCGCGGGTCCCCACAAGATCATCGATCGAAGTTCGCCCGAGGCCGCCATCTTTCGCAGCGGACCGTCGGGGCCGACGAGGTGGTCCTGGCCCACGACGTCATCGAGACTTCGCGGTCGCACGACCTCGGCGAGAGGGGCACTGTGCGCCAAGCGACTGGCGGCGGCGTCGTCAAAGAGCGACGTAGATCACGCGCCTTTTGATGGCTTCAAGTGAAGCTCCTTGAGCTGCTTGTCCGGAATGGACTTCGGAGCACCCGTCATCAAATCTGCGCCCGACTGGGTCTTCGGGAAGGCGATGACTTCTCGAATGTTCTCCTCGCCCGCAAAAATCGCCACCAGTCGGTCGATACCGAACGCGAATCCCGCGTGCGGTGGTGCACCGTACTTAAAGGCCCCGAGGAGGAAGCCGAACCGGTTCTCCGCTTCTTCGGGAGAGATACCGAGCGCCGCAAAAATGCGCGACTGGATGTCGGCGCGATGAATACGGACCGATCCACTCCCCAACTCCCAGCCGTTCAGGACGAGGTCGTAGGCCTGCGAGCGCACCGACATAGGATCGGTCTCAATCAGATCCAGATCATCCGGGTGCGGCATCGTGAAGGGGTGGTGGGCGGCGACGGGGTTGCCGTCGTCATCGAGACCTTCGAACATCGGGAACTCGGTCACCCAGACGTAGCGGTGCGGACCCTGTCCCACCGGCGGGGATCCAATCTCCACGCGCAGAGCGCCGAGAACCTTGCAGGCCAGGGCGTACTCGTCCGCGACGACCAGAATCAGGTCACCAGCCACCGCTCCGTCAACGCGCTGGATGATGGAACGCTCGTGGTCAGACAGGAAACGGTCGAGCGGCGACTCGAGCCCCGTCTCGGTGACCTTGAACCACGCCAGACCCTTGGCGCCGAGTCCCTTCGCGCGGTCGGTGAGACTGTCGAGGCGGCTGCGGGTGAACTCCGCGCCTCCTTCCACGCGCATGGCCTTCACGGTCGGCGCGGCGAACGCCTTGACCTCCGTGCCGGCGAAGGCGTCGGAGAGGTCGTGGAGCGTCATGCCGAAGCGCAGGTCCGGCTTGTCGACGCCGTAACGATCCATGGCCTCCGCCCACGTCATCGTGTCGATCGTCGTCGGGCGCACGCCCGTCGCAACCTCAGCGGCGTCGAGGACGGCCTGGGAGACGAATTCGAGGATGTCAATTTGGGTCACGAAACTCGCCTCGAGGTCGAGCTGAGTGAACTCAAATTGTCGGTCTGCGCGCAAGTCCTCGTCGCGCAAACACCGAGCGATCTGGTAGTACCGATCGAAGCCGCCCACCATGAGCAACTGCTTCGCGATCTGGGGACTCTGGGGCAACACGTAGAACTCGCCGTGGTGCAAACGAGACGGCACCACGAACTCCCGCGAACCCTCAGGTGTGGGCGCCCACAGCAGAGGTGTTTCAACCTCGCAGAAACCTTGGCGATCCATGGCCGCGCGAATGGCCGCATTCACCTTCGCCCGAAGGCGGAGGTTGCGCTGCATCTGATCGCGACGCAGATCGAGGAAACGGTGACGCAAGCGCACCTGCTCGTCGATATCGACACGGTCATCCAATTGGAAGGGCGGCGCATCGGCTGTCGCGAGAATCTCCACACTGCATTCCGTCAGTTCGATCTCGCCGGTGGCCAGCTTGTCATTCACCGTTCCCTCGGGGCGACGCGACACCGTTCCCGTCACACGCACCACGTACTCGTTGCGCACGTCCACAGAGCCGTCCACCACCGCCTGCAGCACACCCGAACGGTCGCGAATGTCAATGAACGCCAAGTGCTCACCGTGCTCGCGACGCTTGGCCACCCACCCGCACACGGTCAGTCGCTGACCGACTTGTTCGGTCGAAATCGTTGCGCACAAAGAATCGCGCAGGCTCGTCGCCTCGTAGTTCGTCGACATATTTCTTACGCCCTGTTCGTCGCTTCACGGACCGCGCTCACCACGTCGGCGAGCGTCACGGAGTGTTGACGATCGGCAACGTCGCTGTTGCGCAGGTCTCTAATGGTAACCGTGCCGGACGCCATCTCCTGGGGACCGATGAGAAGAGCCACCGAGGCACCGGAACGGTCCGCCACTTTCATCTGGCTTTTCATCGACCGTCCGTCGTAGGCGCGATCCGCCGCGAGTCCCGCCGCACGCAGTGTTTCCACCAGCGCAAGTCCGGCGGTGCCACCTGTCGTGTCCACGACAAAAGCATCAAGGGCCGGCGCGGGCAAGGCCACTCCCTCGGCCTCGAGGGCCAACATCAGCCGCTCAATACCGCTCCCGAAGCCGATCCCGCTCGTCGGCTCGCCGCCCAGCTGCTCCGCGAGACGGTCGTAGCGACCACCGCCACCGACAGCATTTTGCGCACTCCCGAGAGCCTCCGCAATGAATTCAAATGTGGTGCGGGTGTAGTAGTCGAAACCCCGCACGAGTCTCGGCGCGTGCGCCCAGGCAATCCCCACCGCGTCGAGACCCGCCGTCACGACCGCAAAGTGCTCGCGACAGTCATCACAGAGGAAGTCGTTCAGCATCGGACCCGCGTTGGTTACCGCCACGCACTCTTCCTTCTTGCAGTCGAGGACCCGCAGCGGATTGCGCGACCATCCTTCGCGGTGTTCGTCGCACAGGGACGACGCGTGGGCCGACAGGTGCGCGGAAAGGTGCTCCAGATAGATCGCGCGACACGCCGCGTGCCCCATGGAATTCACGAGCAACGTGACGCGGCGCAAGCCGACGGACTCGTAGAACCTCCACGCGAGAGCGATGACTTCTACGTCCAAGGTGGCGTCCTCGGTCCCGAGAACCTCCACCCCCAATTGGTGGTGCTGGCGGTACCGTCCAGCCTGGGGCCGCTCGTAACGAAACGCGGGAGTGACGTACCAGACCTTCCACGGCGTGGTCGGGTGGTGTTGAACGAAGGCCCTCACAATCGACGCGGTGCCTTCCGGGCGCAACGCGTAGGTGCGCCCGCCGCGATCCTCAAAGACGTACATTTCCTTACGCGCGACATCGGACTGCTCGCCGATACCTCGGTGAAACACACCGACGTCCTCGAACACGGGCGTGAGCGCCAAGCCGAAACCGTACCGTTGCGCCATTGTTGCGAACGTGCCCACAAGTGTCGCGAAGGTCTCGGACTCTCCGGGGAGGATGTCGCGCGTCCCGATGGGCGCCTGCAGAGGGGTGACGTCGGTCATGATGAGGCCTTTCGACCGGGTAATTGGCGGAAGGCGTCGAAGACACCGTCAACGCCCTTGATGGCAACGAGGAGCGAGGCGAGGTGGGCGGGATCCGCCAACTCCACGTCGAAGGTCATGCGCACGATGCGATCACTCGACGTCGCCGAGTGCGACGACACGATATTCAGGTGATATTCGGCCACCACGCGGGACACGTCGAACAAGAGACGTGACCGATCGAAGGCGAGAATTTCCAACGTGGCCCGGTACACACCCTTCGAAGAACCGTCCCACTCGACCTCGATGATGCGGTCACCCAGTCGTCCAGCGAGGGCCACCGCGTTTGAACAGTCAGTGCGGTGCACCGAGACACCTCGACCCTGGGTCACAAATCCCATGATCTGATCACCGGGCACGGGCGAACAACACCGCGCAAGGTGCACCATGACGTCGTCGAGTCCCTCCACGTAGACACTCGCGGTGCGACCCGTGGTGCGTCCGGCTCGCGGCGCTTTGGTGACGGTGGTAGGAAGCTGTTCGGCTTCCCCACCGCGCAATTCACGCTCGAGCCTCTGAACAATGGACGTCGCGGACACCTGCCCCGAGCCAATCGCCATCAAGAGTGCGTCGACGTCGTCCATATTGAGTGCGTGGGCCACCGCGGCGAGTGCTGCCGAACTCATGGACGTGTGGATGGGCATTCCCTCACGTCGCAACGTGCGTGTGAGTTCGTCTCGGCCCATCTCAATGGCGTCCTCTCGACGCTCTCGCTGGAACCACTGGCGAATCTTGGAGCGCGCCCGCGACGACACAGCAATCGCCAGCCAGTCCCTCGACGGACCCGCCGATTCGGCTTTGTTGGTCACAATCTCTACGACGTCAGCCGAATTGAGTGTTGTGTCGAGGGGCACCAGTCGACCATTGACCTTCGCGCCCACACACCGGTGACCGACTTCCGTGTGAATGGCGTAGGCGAAGTCGATCGGCGTGGCGCCCGACACCAGCGGGATCACGCGACCCTTGGGCGTGAAGACGTAGACCTCGTCTTGTCCGAGGTCGAGCTTGAGAGCTTCGAGGAACGCGATCGGGTCGTGTTCTTCTTGGTCCACGTCCGCGATGCGTTGCATCCACGCAATTTCCGACGGCGACGCGTGCTCCTTGTAGCCCCAGTGCGCGGCGATACCGAATTCCGCGCGGCGGTGCATTTCCTGGGTGCGTACTTGTACTTCGACGCTCTTTCCCCGAGGGCCGATCACAGTCGTGTGCAGCGACTGGTACAGATTGAACTTCGGCGAATTGATGTAATCCTTAAAGCGTCCTTGCACCGGCGGCCAGAGCGCGTGAATCGCTCCGAGGACCGACCAACAATCGCGTTCTTCGTCCACGATGACCCGAAGGCCGACCAGGTCGAAAATCTCGTCGAATTCCTTGCCGTTGACGACCATCTTCTCGTAGATGCTCCACAGATGCTTCGGGCGCCCTCGGACGTCACCGGTGATGCCCATCTGCTGGATCTTGTCGCGCAGCATGTCCATGACCTGTGCGACGTATTCCTCTCGCTCCGGTGCGCGCGAGGCGACCATCTGCTCAATTTCGGCGTACCGCTTGGGGTGCAGGGTGGCGAAGCACAAGTCTTCCAATTGCCACTTCACCTGCTGGACACCCAGTCGGTGCGCCAATGGGGCGTAAACGTCGAGAGTTTCCTGCGCAATGGAGCGCTGCTTCGCAATCGGCATCACCGAAATCGTCCGCATGTTGTGAAGGCGGTCCGCCAACTTGATGAGCAGCACGCGCCAGTCCTGGGCCATCGCGATGAACATTTTGCGGATCGTGGCGGCCTGCTGCGCTTCTTTCGAATCGAATTCGAGGCGATCGAGCTTGGTGACGCCATCAACCACACGAGAGATGGGAGCACCGAAATGCTCTTCGATATACGCCGCCGTCATGCCCGTGTCTTCGACCGCGTCGTGCAAGAGCGCACCCGCGATTGTCGCTTCGTCGAGACCAAGGTCGGCGACGATTTGGGCCACCGCGATGGGGTGGGTCACGTACGGCTCGCCGGTCCGGCGAAACTGCTGGTCGTGCGCCTCAATTGCCGCCAAACCCGCCCGATAAATCAGGTCCGCGTCGCCGTCGGGGTGGTGCTCAAGAAACGTGGTGGTCAGCGGCGCGAGCAGGGACGCGAGTGCGTTCCCGTCTGAGCCACGGGCCATGAGGCTGACCATCCCGCCAGCCTACTGGTCGACTATCGGCGTTTTTGCTTGCGGGGCTTGGGTTCAATGACGCGCGACTGCTGCGCCGCCGTGACGCGAGCCCGTGTCGAGGTGACGCGGTCCGTCGACAACGACGCGACCCCAGCGGGCGTCAAGGTTGTGCGCGACTCCCGCGATTCAACCTTGCGACGGAGTTCCACGTAGCGATTCTCGCGCTCCTTGGTCATCGCCAGGATCGGGGACGCGATGAACAGTGAGGAGTACGCACCGCTCAACAGACCGACAAAGAGTGCCAAACCGTAGTTCTGCAGCGTCGTGGCCCCGAGCAATTCCGCACCCACAAGCAACACGGACAACACCGGGATGATGGCGACGAGCGACGTGTTGATCGAGCGCGCCAACGTTTGATTCATCGAGAGGTTGACCATGTCCGAATACGTCAACGTGCCGGAATTCAAGATCCCCTGGCTGTTGTCGCGCACCCGGTCGAAGACCACCACGGTGTCGTAGAGGGAGTATCCCAGGATGGTGAGCACGGCGATCACCGTATCCGGTGTCACCTGGAAACCAAAGAGTGAGTACACACCAATAGTGACCAGGAGGTCGTGCACCATTGCGACAAATGCCGCGAACGCCATCTTCGGCTCGAAGCGGAAGGAGATGTAAATCACCACGGCAAAGAAGAACGCCAGCAAAGCTTCGAGAGCGCGGTCAGTGACCTGTGATCCCCACGTGGGACCCACCGTCGACACCGAGACTTCATTGATCGAGGTCCCCGCCAAGTCCGCTAACGCTTGCGAGACCTTTTCGATCTGCGCGTTCTGCGCCTTGCTCGACAGTCCGTTGAGGTTGGCCTCTACCTGAATGGTCTTGCCGCCGAGGATGGAAACCGTCGGTTCATTCAGACCGGCCTTCACCACGGTGTCGTACGCCTCCTGCTGGGAGACGTTGTGCGACAGGACCTGCCACGAATCTCCACCCTTGAAGTCGATGCCCAGGTTGAGTCCGCGAATGCCGAGAGACAGCATGCCGGCCAGGATGATGATCGCCGAAATCGTGAACCACGTCTTGCGTCGTCCCACGAAGTCAATGTGGGTCAACCCGCGGTTCAGTCGAGAGAATGCGTTCGGCTCCTTCGCGGAGGATTGCGGAGCTTCGGGGGTCAGCATGGTGTCACTCATCGTCGTCGCTCCCGACGTTCGCAGTAGTTGAACGCACACCCGCCGCGATGGACATTGCCGAACGAGGGTCCGCACCAGATCGGCGACCCAGCAACGTCACGACCGGGCGTGTGAAGTACCAGGTAAAGAAGATGTCCATCAACGTGGATAGTCCGAGGAAGAACGCGAAACCTCGCACCGAACCAACCGCAATCAGGTAGAGCAACGTGGCGGCGAGCAAGCTGACGAAGTCGGCGGCCAACACCGTGCGCCAGGCAGACTTGAATCCTCGATCCACCGACGTGCGTAGCGTGCGACCTGCTCGGGCCTCGTCTTTGAGTCTCTCGAAGTACACGATGTAACTGTCGACGGTGATACCAATCGACACAATTAATCCGGTAACACCTGCCAAATCGAAACTCGGGGCGATCGATGTGTGGCCGAGGCTGGAGATGATCGCCCACAGAAGTGCTGACGTCAGCAGCAAACCGGAAATGATGACGAGTCCCAGTCCTCGGTAGTACACAATCGTGTACAGCAGTACGAGGGCGAGGCCCACCAGACCGGCGGCGAGTCCCGCGACCAGCGAACTGTGGCCGAGGCTCGGCGACACCGTTTGGGTCGTCAGCTGAATCAGCTTCACCGGCAGAGCACCGTATTGCATGATGTTGGCGAGATCCTTCGCCTGCGCTTCGGTCAAATTCCCAGAGATGGAACCCTGACCATTGAAACTCGTGAAAGACGCCTGATCGGGCTGGATAACCGGCGCCGACTGCACGATGCCGTCGAGCTCAATGGCGACATACGAGTGGAAGGACGACTGCGCGAGCGCGTCCCACGCGGCACTACCCGACGAGGTGAGGGTGTAATTCACTTCCCACTGGCCGACCTGGTTCTGACCGGCGCTCGCGGACGCAATGGCGGTACCTGTCAGTTCCGCTTGACCGAGGACGTACCGCAACGACGGATCGCCCGCCAACGGCAACAGAACCCGCGTGTTCGCGAGGTCCAGCGCGGAGGGGGTCGACTTGATGGAGGTGAACGAGGGGTCCGGCGGCGGAATCGAATTGCGCTGGTAATACGCCATCACCACCGACGAAGATGTCGCGTAACTCGGCGAGCACGCCGGCAATTGGGCGTACTTCATCTTGCTCTCGTCAGCGAGGACCGTGGCAAGACATTCCACCGGTCGGAAGAACAACTGACCCGTCTGGGAAATCGACGCGAGCAGAGCGCGCGCGTCCTTCACGCCAGGTGCGGTGACCACGATGGTGTTGCCCTGCAGGTTGACTTCCGCCCCGGACACACCGAAGCCGTCAATACGTTCCGTAATGATGTTCGCGGCCGTCTGCAGCTCCGTCTGACTGACTTTGAAGGCGGGCTTGTACACCACGGAGAGTCCACCCGCTAGGTCGAGACCGAGCTTCGGCTTCCAGCCCGCGAAGAGCGTGGCGGCAAAAGAACCAATCGAAATAATGGACACCAGCAGGACGCTGATAATCATCGAGCGTCGAGCATTCGATCGCACTGCCATCAGTGTTCGTCTCCCCCATCGGCCGCGTCCGTGTCATCGCCGTGCACGAAATTGGGGTCGTCATCAATGACGTCACCCCCCACGCTGTCGGTCACGGGATCGGGCAGTTTCTGCGCGATGGCGCGGCGCAGAAAGTCGTGTTCGTGTCCGGAGGACGAACGAACGGTGACCAAATCATTCTCAATTCTCGAAACGATGCCGACAACCCCGCCGATGGTCTGGACCCGGTCCCCCACTTCGACCTGACTATTGACCTGACGTGCAGCTTTGGTCTTCTTGGACCGGGGACGAATGTAGAAGTAGTAGAAGGCACCGAACAGGATCACGTAGATGACCAGAATGTACGAGCCCGAACTCGATTTGGGCTTGCTGGCTGCATCTATCAGCAAGTCAATGGCAGAAAACATTCCTACGTCCTTCGTATGGTCGAAAAGAACCCTAGTAGATGGGCCCTACGAGCCTAGAGCAGGCCACCGCCGGGAATTGGTAACGAAAGATGGTGGTATGCGCGTTCGGTGGCGATGCGACCGCGAGGGGTGCGGATCAAGAGGCCTTCGCGAATCAGGTACGGCTCATAGGCCTCTTCGATGGTCGCGGGCTCTTCGCCGCACGCGTGCGCCAGGGTGACGAGACCCACGGGTTGCCCACGAAATTGCTCGCACAGAAGGCCGAGAATGCGACGGTCCACCTTGTCAAGACCTCGTTCATCAACGCCGAACAACGTCAACGCCTGACGAGCCACGTCCCCATTCACGTCACTCACACCGTCCACTTGGGCCACGTCGCGGACCCGACGCAGAAGTCGATTTGCGATACGAGGTGTGCCGCGACTGCGGCGAGCAATCTCGTCGGCACCCTCAGCGGACACCTTGACGCCAAGGCGTTGGGCGGATCGCCGGACGATTTCTGCGAGATCTGCGTCCTCGTAGAGATCCAAACGACCGATGAAGCCGAAGCGATCTCGCAACGGCGCCGCCACGAGGCCCGTGCGCGTCGTCGCACCAATCAAGGTGAAGGCCGGAAGTTCCAGTCGTACGGAACGCGCAGAAGGACCACGACCTAACAGAACGTCGAGTCGACGATCCTCCATGGCCGAGTACAACACCTCCTCGACCGAACGATGCAGCCGGTGAATTTCGTCGATGAAGAGAACTTCACCCTCTTGCAGGTCCGTCAGCAATGCGGCCACGTCGCCGGGACGAGAAATCACCGGTCCCGAGGTCACGCGGAGGGTCGTGCCCATCTCGCTCGCGACGATGGCGGCGAGTGAGGTCTTTCCCAGCCCCGGCGGCCCGGCAAACAGGAGGTGGTCACTGGGCTGATGCCGCTCTCGCGCCGCGGCGAGCACGATGCGCAAGTGGGCGACGAGTTCACCCTGACCCACAAATTCCGAGAGTTCTCGAGGTCGCAGCGATACTTCCTCACGACGTTCGTTCTCGTTGAGCACCGAAGGTTCCACGACTCCCGCGACCGGTGCCAAGGGAACCTCGCGCCGACTCATCGCCGACCCAACTGTCGCAGCGCGACGCGCAGCGCGCCGGCGTCATCGTCCGGGAGCTCGACGCCCGACAACGCCTCGCGAATCTCCGTGGTGCCGTATCCGAGTTGGCGCAACGCGGCGGCCACATCAGAGGACAGGGTGTCCGGCGTGCTCGGCGCCGCGTCACTCGACAAGTGCGGAAGTTTTCCGTTGAGCTCTAACACGAGCCGTGCGGCCGTCTTGCGACCAATGCCGGGAATTCGCGAGAGGCCGGTGATGTCCTCGGCTGCCACGGCGTCCGCCAACTGATCGGGTGTCATTGTCGACAAGGCACCGAGCGCTGTCGAGGGGCCAACACCCGGAATCGAGAGCAGGAGTTGAAAGGTGGTCTTCTCGTGCGGTGTCAAAAAACCGAAGAGCACAATCGCGTCATCACGCACGCTGGTGTGAACGAAGAATTCCGCGTCGGTTCCGACGGTGAGCTCGCTGACGGCCCTCACGGGTACGTGGACGAGGTAGCCCACCCCTTGGACGTCGAGTACGACGTCACCCGAGGGATCGCATAGTCGCACGTCTCCCTTCAACCAACCGATCATGAGACGTACGCCGCTCCGAGGCGTCGCTCCGTGCGGGCGGTCATCAAGTAGGTGATCGCCAGACCCAAGGCGTCTGCGGCGTCCGGCGGGCGCGGCACCTCGTCCAGATGGCAGTGACGCGCGACCATGGCTTGCACTTGGGCTTTGTCGGCGGCGCCGTACCCGGTGACGGCGAGTTTGACTTCTTGCGCCGTAAACTGCCGCACGTGAATGCCTCGCTCGCCCGCGAGCCCAATCGCGAGACCGCTGGCTTGAGCGACTCCGATGGCGGTGCGGGCATTGCGCTGGAAGAAGACCCTCTCCACGACCACCACGTCGGGTGTGACTTCCTCAACGAGTTCTCGTAGGTCCGTGAGCAGCGTGGCGAGACGGCGCTCCACCGGCCAGTCGGGGGGACTTTCGAGGACTCCGGCCTGGCGAGCAACGAACGTCTCGACGCCCTCCAGCTGTCCCTCGATGACGCCAAAGCCACATCGCGTGAGACCTGGGTCGATACCGAGTACGAACACGTGTTCGATACTAACCGCCCACGCGGCTTCTGTCAGCCTTCGTACGCGGCCAGCAACTCGTCGGAGATATCGAAATTGGCGTACACGTTCTGTACGTCGTCGTGGTCGTCAATGGCGTCCATCAAGCGGAGGATCTTTCGCGACTCGTTGCTGTCGGTCACGGGAATCACGTTCTGAGGCACCAGGACCAGTTCGGCACTGATCGCGTGCACGCCATATCCCTCCAGCGCGTCGCGCACGGACCCGACCTCGTGAGGATCGGTCGTCACGATGAAGTTTTCACCATTAGTCGTCAGGTTCTCGCCGCCGGCCTCCATGACCCACTCCAGCAGCTGCTCTTCGTCGAGCGAACCTGGCACCTCAATGGAGCCCTTGCGATCGAACTGCCACGACACCGCGCCCGGCGTGGCGATGTCGCCACCGTTCTTCGAGAAAATGTTCTTGATTTCAGCGCTCGTGCGATTGCGATTGTCGGTGAGCGTCTCCACGATGACGGCGACACCGCCCGGCGCATATCCCTCGTAGGACACCGACTCGTAGCGCACACCTTCGAGCTCGCCGGTGCCGCGCTTGATGGCCTTTTCAATCGTGTCAATTGGCACCGATGCAGCGCGCGCCTTCTGGTACATGGTGCGCAGTGAGGCGTTGGAGTTTTGGTCTCCCCCGCCCTCGCGAGCGGCAACCTCCACCTGGCGAATGAGTTTGGCGAACTGCTTCGCTCGCGCTTGATCCTTGGCACCCTTGCGGTGCTTTGTCGTTGCCCATTTTGAGTGGCCGGACATGATTCCTCCCGCCCCGAAGGGCGCCGATATCCTACCCGTCTACACCGGGAGAGAGTCGACAAACATCCGGTGGATGTCGCTCGATGACGTGAGCTCCGGATGGAAGGAACATCCCCAGACACTGCCCTGCCGCACGAGAACGGGGTGGGGACCGTCGCCGTGATCGTGCTCCGCGAGAACCTCGACTTCCGTGCCGACGGCGTCGATGCGCGGGGCTCGAATAAACACACCGGGCACCACACCCAGACCACGGACCTCAATGGGCGCCTCGAAACTCGCTACTTGACGGCCGTACCCATTGCGGCGCACCGACACGTCGAGAGCGCCAAAACTCCATTGATCCTCACGGCCATCAAGAACCTGCGAGGACAGCAGAATGAGTCCCGCGCAGGTCCCGAAGACGGGCATGTGGTCGCTCAAACGACTCTCCAGTGCGGCGCGCAGCCCGGACGTGCCGAGGAGGTGCGCAATGGCCGTGGACTCGCCACCCGGTAGGACGAGGGCCTCCACGTCGTCCAATTGCGACGCCGTCCGCACCGTCGAGGTCGTCACACCGAGACGCGACAGCACCGCGACGTGCTCGCGCACGTCACCCTGAAGTGCGAGAACGCCGACGCGCGGCACTACCAGCCGCGCTCGGCCAGACGCTGCTCCAACGTGGCGGTCTCCGCACCCTTCATCGCTGCACCGAGACCGGTGGACACCTTCGCGACAATGGCAGCATCCTGGTAGTGGGTCGTAGCTTCCACGATCGCTCGCGCCATGCGCTCCGGGTCCTCCGACTTGAAAATGCCGGACCCCACAAACACGGCCTGAGCGCCCAACTGCATCACGAGAGATGCGTCGGCGGGCGTCGAAATACCGCCCGCACAGAACATCGGCACCGGCAGTTCCCCACGCTCGGCCACTTCTTCCACCAGCGGCAGTGGCGACTGGAGGTCCTTCGCCAGACTGAAGAGCTCACTGGCGTCCGCGGACTGCAGGCGACGAATTTGCTGGTTGATGGTTCGCAGGTGGCGCACGGCCTCCACGATGTTTCCGGTCCCCGCTTCGCCCTTGGAACGAATCATGCACGCACCCTCACCGATGCGGCGGAGCGCTTCGCCCAGGTTCGTCGCGCCGCACACGAAAGGAACGGTGAAGGACCACTTATCGATGTGATTGACCTCGTCGGCGGGGGTGAGAACTTCGGACTCGTCGATGTAGTCGACATCAAGGGCCTGCAGAATCTGGGCCTCGGCGAAGTGTCCAATGCGCGCTTTTGCCATGACCGGAATCGTGACGGTCTGCTGAATGCCGCGAATCATTTCCGGGTCGCTCATGCGCGCCACACCGCCGTCGCGACGAATGTCCGCGGGAACGCGTTCAAGAGCCATCACCGCGACGGCACCGGCGTCTTCGGCAATCTTCGCCTGTTCGGGGTTAACGACGTCCATGATCACGCCGCCGCGCAGCATGTCTGCGAGGCCGCGCTTCACGCGCGCCGTACCAATTACCGAAGGAGAATCACCGTTTGACATGAACCCAGACTACCGGGGTTCACCATTCATTCAACGCGCGAGCTCGCACCGTCGCGCTGTCGATGTCCATCGTGATGTCGGTCGGGCGATCAGCGAATTGATCGAACCACACCCACCTCGTCGAAACGTACGCGCTGGACGCGAAATACGAGGCGGAGGACACGTGGTGGTGCGCGCACCGTCCCAGTGCTTGCGCCAAGCCATTCGGATAGCGGATGGCGGCGGCGGCCACCTCGTCGGCTCGATAGGCGGTCCCGGGTCCCGCGAGTTGCGCACGATCGCTCGAGGAGCCTCCGGCAACGCACGCGGCCGCCAGTCGCTCCAAGGATCCGAGGCGCTGGCGTGCCATGAGATGGGCCACCACGCCCTCCAACTCGATCAGTTCGAACTCGTGCATCAATGAACTCGTCACGAGCAAGTCGAAACCGTACGCCGACGCGACGAAGGCCGCATTGAATCCTTCGTCTTGCACCACAAGCGGACGCACGTCACTCACACCAAAGGTCGCGCTCAGGCGGTCCACCACGGTCGCCAGGCGCTGTGCGTCCTTCGTTGTCCCACCGGGCGTGAAGGAGGACAGCAGGCGACTCGCCACAAGCGGTGACGCAGATTCCATGCGACGACACTGCACTTCCGTCATCGCAACGCCACCAGCGACGATCACGACACCAACGACGAAGGCCGCCGCCGCCACGCCGTAGCCGAGGGTGATCGCGGCCACAATGACAAGTACCAGTGCGACAACGCCCACAGCGGCGAGGGGGGCTCGACGCTTCCCCCACACCGCGGTACGCACGGCGGTGCGATGTGCTTCACGTTCCTCACTGGAGGGCGAATACGGACTCTGCCACGTGGGATCAAGCACCGGCTCGACGTGGCGCGGCGTACGGTCCCGAGACGACGAGCGTCGAGCGGCACGTCGCTTCGTTGGAGTCACCCCGCAAGGCTACCGTGCGCGCTGGTTCTCCAACGTGGCTTGGTCGTAGAGATTCTCGTATTCATCCATCAGTACGCGCATCGACCAACGCTCCGCGTACTCCCGGGCGCGCCGCACGGCGTCTTCGTCAACACTCATCGCCTCACGAAGCGCCGCGTACAAAGAGGTGGGGTCTCCCGGCGCCGCGAGGACGGCGTGGCCCCCCGCGGCGTCGCGGTAACCATCAATATCCGACGCCACGACGCGAGACTCACTCGCCATGGCTTCGAGCAGGACCAGACCGAAACTCTCACCGCGCAGCGAGGGGGCGACACACACGTCCGCGCGACGTTGCCACCGACGTTTGTCCTCGTCCGAGATGCGCCCGAGGAATTCGACGTGGGTGAGCCCGACGGCCGCCTGCGTCAGGGCCGACCTCTGAGGTCCGTCGCCGGCGATGACGACGCGCCAGTTCTCGCCCGCGTTCTCGGCCAGACGTGCGGCGTCGACCAGTGTCCCCGCCCCTTTGCGTTCTTCGAGTCGGCCCACGAAGAAGATCACCGGCACGTCGCCACGCTCCTTCGGCATCTCGCGAAAGCGCTCCGTTTCAAAGCCGTTGAACAAGACCGTGCACTCGACGCCCGCACCCTCGGACACCGTGGCGGCGGCGGCGGGTGACACCGCGACCGTCACGTCAAGTCCCCGAGCGAGCCGGTGTAGTAGCGGCCGGGTCAAGCTGTACGCCGGACCTCCCCCACCGCGGTGAAACGTCGCCACCGTGGGCGTGGCGTGACGTCGAATCGTGCTGTAGGGAAGCACAGGAGCGAAGGGCTCGTGTACGTGCAGGACATCGGGAGCGAAGGCCGCAATCTCCGTGGCGGCGCGACGCGACGCGGCCAAAGACAATGTCACCGGGGCGCGCGAGCCGTTGGCTGGCACGGACGCGAGAAGTCCGCAGCGCACCACTCGCGCCGGTGTGTCGTAGTCGGAGTGGTCACTCTGGTCCGGACACACCACCAGGACCTCATGCCCCCGGCGGGAGAGCTCGCGGCTCATCGCGAGGACTTGTTCTTGGACCCCACCAAAAATACTCAGGGCGTAGGGCGAGAGAAGTACGACGCGCCGCGCGCTCACGACGCATCCCCGAAGCGCCGTTCGAGAACGTGCCACTGCTCGGGCGCGCGTCGAATCAGACCTTCGAGATCGCGTGCGACGAGTTGCGTCACGCGTCTCACGTCTTCACGCAATTTTCCTTGGCGTGACGTATCGATGGGCGCTGTGACGACGGCGTGATGCCCCCGACCCGGACCGCTGTAACACGCCGCGGCCACCAATGTCGCTCCCGTGCGTAGGGCGAGCGTTGCCGGACCGGCGGGAAGAGCGACCTCGCGCCCGAAGAACTCAACGGGAATGCCGTTGCCCTGAATATCGCGGTCGCACAGTAGGCCGACGACCCCGCCGGCGTGCAGGGTCGATAAAAGAACAGTCCCCGCGTTGTCATCGAGCGGTTCAATATCGATACCAATGGACTGCCGCTTCTCGCGAAACCATTGAAAGAGTTCGGGGGGCTCCAGAGCCTCCGCGACGGCCGTCATGGGCATGCCGATGTGCGCGAGGAAGGCCCCGCCCCACTCCCAGCTACCGACGTGGGGCAGCGCGACGATGACTCCGCGTCCTGCCTCGTGCGCCGCACGAAGATGTTCGAGCCCTTCGGACACGACAAAGCGACGGGCCATGACGTCCGTGGCGAGTGCGGGCAACTTGGCGCCCTCCGCCCAGTACTGGCCGTAACTCGCAAAAGCACGATCCACCATTCGCTCGAGCAGGTCGTCAGGCACCGGGTGCCCGGGAGCATCCAGAACGACGCGGAGGTTGTCCCGCAGGTTCGCCCGGGAAGAGCTGGTGAAACGGCCCACATTGGTCGCAACCCGTGACGCGATCCACGTGTCGAATCGTTCAGGAAGTAATTCGAGCGCCCCACCGAGGCCCTTGAAGAGTCCGACGCGTGGCGAGAAGCTCGCCACGGTCAGGGACGCACGGAACGACTAAAACCCCGACCCCGGAAGCGCTCGTGGACGTGACGACGCTTGCTCGCGAACGTCTTCGCACTCGGCGTCATCGCCGTGCCGGACGCCTGGATCTCCGGCGTTGACGCCGCACCCGCAGCAATCCACACGCGACGGAAACGTCCGGCCGCGGTGGCGGCGGTCAGCACCAGCAAAATCCACAACACCGGTACGAAAAGCACCGGCGCGATCAGGCACACGCCCAAAACAATCATGCGTTCGGCGCGCTCCATAAGGCCGCCCTTGGCCGCGAGACCCAAGCTTTCGGCTTTGGAGCGCTCGTAGGAGATCATGAACGTCGTCGTCATGATCGCGAACGGCAACAGCGCCAGCTCCCCGCGGTGCTGGGCAATGAGGAAGTAGGCCACGCCACCCAGGAGTACACCGTCAGACAGGCGGTCGATGACCGAGTCGAAGAAACTTCCCCGCTTGGACGCCGTCTTCGACGCCTTGGCGACGGGGCCATCCAGAAGATCGTGGGCTCCCGTGAGAATGAGCAGCAGGATCGCGAGGTGGTGGTGTCCGGTTCCAATCGCCCACGCCGTGGCGCACGCGAAGACCAGGCCGGAGGCCGTCAGAACATCCGCCGAGAAGCCCGCGCGAACGAGCGCCTGGCCCACGGGGGCCGTGCGTGCATCCACCGACTTGCGGAACCTGCCGTCAAACATGAATCCTCCGTGCGGGCGGGTGCCCGTTCACTTAAGTCTACTGACCGGCACTCGCCGGACCCGGAACGCTCCACGCGGCGTGAACTTTGGCCCACGTCGACGCCAGAGATTCCGGCAAAACACGGGTTTCTCCGATAGTGGTCATGAAATTGGTGTCACCGTGCCAACGCGGCAGAGCGTGCACGTGCAGGTGTTCCGGAATACCCGCCCCGCCGGCGGAACCAAGGTTCATGCCGATATTCATGCCGTCGGGACCGTACGCCCGCTGGAGTGCGCTTCCAGCGGCCCGCACCACGCGAAAGAGGTCGTCACCTTCCTCCTCTGAAAGATCGCCCATGTCGCCCACGTGACGGCGAGGAAGGACGAGGAGGTGCCCCGAACCGTAGGGGTAGGCGTTCAGACAGACGAAGGAATGCTCGCTCACGTGCAGAACGCCGGACTCTTCGCCCACTGGCTCGTGGGCCAGGGTGCAAAAGACACACTCCCCGCCCCCGCCGCGTCGCTGACGCTCGGTCGCCTCGACGATGTAACTCTCTCGCCAGGCCGCGGAGAATCGTTCGAGGGGCATCTAGTCCTCGGGTCGCGAGTGCGACGCAATTTCCTGGCGCATCCGCTCTCGGAAAGACTCCACGCTGACCCCGCGCTCGGGGTCATTCCCGCCGCGCGCGTTCACACCTATCGTGCCGGAGGTGACATCGTCGTCACCCACCACCAACACGTACGGGATCTTTTCCAACTTCGCCTTGCGAATACGGGATCCGAGCGGTTCGGTGGCCGGCTCCACAACTACGCGCAGTCCGTCGCTGCGCAGCGAGGCCGCCACGTCGTAGGCGTAGGCGTCGTGATCGTCGCGCACCGACAGCACGCGGACTTGTTCCGGGCTGAGCCACGTCGGGAGGGCGCCGGCGTAGTGCTCAATCAAGATCGCGATGAATCGCTCCACCGAGCCGAAGAGGGCGCGGTGAATCATGATCGGCTGGTGGCGCTGGTTGTCCGGGCCGATATATGTGGCGTCGAATCGTTTGGGCTGCTGGAAGTCCAACTGAATGGTCGACATTTGGTGAGTACGGCCGATCGCGTCGCGCGCCTGGACCGAAATCTTCGGACCGTAGAACGCGCCGCCACCGGCGTCGAGGACGAGTTCCAGTCCGGCGGCGCGGGCCACCGACTCGAGAGTCGCTTCAGCCTCGTTCCACTCTTCGTCCGAGCCCACAGCCTTGCCCGGCGGGCGGGTCGACAATTCGAGGTAGAAGTCGTTCAGACCGAATTCTCGGAGCAGATCGAGCACAAACGCCAGAAGACTGGCGAGCTCGTCGTTCATCTGCTCGCGCGTGCAGAAAATGTGTGAATCGTCCTGGGTCATGCCCCGCACACGGGTGAGACCGTGAACGACACCCGACTTCTCGTAGCGGTACACGGTGCCAAATTCGAAGAGTCGCAGCGGGAGTTCGCGGTAGGACCGTTGACGCGCCTTGAAGATCAAGACGTGGAAGGGACAATTCATCGGCTTGAGGTAGTACCGCTGACCTTCGTCCAGTTCCATCGGAGGGTACATGCCGTCGGCGAACCACTGGAGGTGTCCTGATGTTTCGAACAATTCCGCTTTGGTGATGTGTGGCGAGGTGACGAATTCGTAGCCGCCTTCCACGTGACGTTGCCGCGAGTACTCCTCCATCAAGCGGCGCAGGGTGCCACCCTTCGGGTGGAACACGGCGAGTCCGGGTCCGAGTTCAGACGGGAAACTGAAGAGGTCCAACTCCTGGCCCAGCTTGCGGTGGTCGCGACGCTCGGCTTCTTCGAGGCGGTAGAGGTGCTGCTCGAGCGCCTCTTTGGTGTCCCACGCCGTTCCGTAGATGCGCTGCAACTGCGGCCGCTTCTCGTCACCGCGCCAATACGCACCGGCCACGCGCATCAATTTGAAGTGGCCGAGTCGCGACGTAGACGGCACGTGGGGTCCGCGGCAGAGGTCGGTGAAATTCTCAGTGTTGCGGTACGTCGAGACAATGCCCCCATAGCCGACTTCGCGCAGATCCTCTTCGGACGCGCTCTCTCCCACCGCCTTGATGATTTCGGACTTGAAGGGTTGATCCGCGAAGATCGCGAGGCCCTCGTCAAGGGAGTGCTCCTGGCGCACGAAAGGCTGATCCTCGGCCACAATCGCGCGCATTTCGGCCTCCACGCGCTCGAGATCCGCGTCCGAGAACCGGTCATTGCCGGGAAGTTCAAAGTCGTAATAGAAGCCGTCCGTAATGGTGGGACCGATCGCGTATTTCGCCCCCGGCCACAAACGCAGGACCGCCTGGGCCATCACGTGCGCCGTCGAGTGACGCAAAACGTCGAGGCCATCGACCGAATTTGGCGTCACAATCTCGACCTGACTGCCCGTCGCGAGCGGCGTGCTCAGGTCCACGAGGTGACCATTCACGCGCACCGCGAGGGCGGCCTTCGCCAGTCGCGGACCAATGGAGGCAGCGAGGTCGGCACCCGTCGCACCTTCGCTCAGAGACTTTGACGACCCGTCAGGTAGGACAACTTCGACCATCGATGACATAGCAACCTTTCCGCGTTACAGCGTAACGCCGAGCAGCGCGGCGGCCGGGGCGACGGAGTACCCCGATTGCGCGGCCATGTCGATGGCATCGAGCGCCCGCGGCGTGTCGAGGTCATCATCGAGCGCGTCACGGACCTCATCGAGGACGTCGTTGGTGCGCGACACGTTGAGAGTGGAGCGCCACGTCGCGAGTCGCGACTGCGCGGCCGCGAGGTCGTCCGGACGCCACTCCCAGTCGTGGCGATAGTGATGCCCGAGGAGCGCCAGACGAACGGCGGCGGGTTCACTCTGCGCCGCGAGTTGACTGACAAAGACGAGATTGCCGAGAGACTTGGACATCTTGGTTCCGTCGAGGCCCACGAGACCGACGTGCAGCCACGTCTTGACAAACGGCGCGCCGGTCACGGTTTCACTCTGGGCGGCCTCACACTCGTGGTGCGGAAACGCGAGATCGCGCCCACCGCCGTGGATGTCCAATGTCTCACCGAGATCACGCAGCGACAGCGCGCTGCACTCGATGTGCCACCCGGGTCGCCCCGCCCCCCAGCGCGACTCCCACGCGGGTTCGTCGTCGAGGGACGGCTGCCACAAAACAAAGTCGAGCGGGTCGCGCTTGCGCGGATCATCGGGGCGACCACCGTGAATCGCGGCTAGTGCCAACATCGCTTCGCGCGTCTCGTGGGAGACCTGACCGAAGCGCGGAAACTTCGCGACTTCGAAATAGACCCAACCATCAACTTCGTAGGCCACACCCTTATCGAACGTCGCGGCCACGAGCGAGAGGATCTCGGGGATGGCGCCCGTCGCGCGGGGCTCGGCGTAGACGGGCAGCAGATTGAGGAGTCCCATGTCGTGGTCGAACTTCGCCATCTCCTGGGCGGCGAGGTCGAGGTAGTGGACCCCTAGCTCTCGCGCCTTACGCAAGAGATCGTCGTCAACATCGGTGACATTGCGCACACAGTGCGTCTCGTGTCCCGCATCGCGCAGGCGCCGCTGGAGCACATCAAAGGTCAAGTAGACGAACGCGTGACCGAGGTGGGCCGCGTCGTAGGGAGTAATTCCACACGAGTACATGGTCACGAGCGGACCGAGGTCGAGGGGATGAACCCCACGGCGCGCCGTGTCGTACAAACGCATCACGCCAGTCCCGCCAAACGAACATAGGTGTGCGCCTTGTGACGAATATTGATCGAAATGCACACGGCGGTAAAAGACTCCACCGCCCCCGCCAACGCGAGCGATCCCGCCTCGACGGCGCGCAGCCCGCTCATGGCGTCCGTGATCTCGACGGTGGTCCGTCGCGCGTCGGCGTCATCGCCCACGATCACCACATCGGCGTTGAGATCAGAGTCGAGGTTCTCCATGTCCGCCGCCGGCAGGTGGTGATACGCACCGGTCACACGAGCGCCGGGCACCGCCGCCTGGATTTCGGCCGCCATAGAACCTCGTGGCGGAAAGAGGGGCACCAACTCTCGGCCCTGCTTCTGCAGAGCGTTCACCATCGAAACGACGACTTTGCCCTCGAGGCGGGCCTTGACGTCCTTGACCGTCGCGACCGCCGAGTCCCACGGCGTCGCCACGATCACCACGTCGGCGTCGGCCGCATCCTCATTCGTGCCGCCGCTCACTGAACCACTTCCGATCAGAGTGAGACCCGCCGCGGTCTCGCTCGCGCGCTGCGCATCGCGCGAGCCAAGAATCACTGTGTATCCCGCCGCCGCCAGTCGTACCGCAAGGCCGCGACCCGCTGGTCCCGTCCCGCCAAGAATTCCTATGGTCTGTGTCACCTTTCTAGTTAACCGGAAATCCGCGGGTACGCTGACCATCGTGGGAATCTTGGACGGGCACCGCATTTTGGTCACCGGCATTTTGACCGACGACTCGCTGGCCTTCGGTATCGCGAAACGCGCACTAGACGAAGGCGCCCAGGTCATTGTGACGGGGGCCGGTCGAGGATTGTCCTTGACGCGCCGCACGGCCCGCAAGCTCGGAGACGTGGGTGAAATCTTGGCCCTCGACGTGACGAACGACGACGAAGTCGAAGCGGCGGTTGCGTCCGTACGCGCCGGAGGCGACCACCTGGACGGTCTCGTCCACGCAATTGGCTACGCGCCCCCGGACTGCCTCGGACAGGGAATGTTCGCGGCGTCTTTCGCCGATGTCACCACCGCCTTCCAAATCTCGACCTATTCGCTGAGCGTCCTTGCCGGTGCCTTCCGCCCGTTGTTGGCGAAGAGTCAGGTGCTAGGTGGGGCGTCAATTGTCGCGCTCGACTTTGACGCCACCCGCGCCTACCCCCTCTACGACTGGATGGGCGTCGCGAAGGGAGCCCTCGAATCCCTTGGTCGCTACCTCGCCAAGGAACTGGGTCCCGAGCACATTCGCGTCAACTTGCTCGCGGCGGGGCCGGTGCGCACAATCGCGGCGCGCTCGATTCCTGGTTTTTCTCAGTTCGAAGACACCTGGGCCGACCGAGCCCCCCTCGGATGGGACGTCCGGGATTCCTCTGCCGTTTCCGACACTGCCGTCGCCCTCCTGTCGCCGCTATTGCGGGCGACGACCGGATCAATTATCCACGTGGATGGTGGCGCTCACGCCATGGGATGATGGCCGTGCGGGCCAACTCTGGTCGCCGAGATGCTAGGAAAGTAGCCGTGACGACGACCTCCGAACGGGTGAGTCGGCCCACGACTCGCGGCGTCCACCGCCGCCGGGGCCTGAATTCTCGGCGCTACACGATCGCGATGGTCGCGACCGATTACGTCGTGTCGTCGCTGAGTTTTCTTATTTCACTGCTGATTCTGTCGGTCTGGTCGAGAAATCCGCAGAATCACATCCACCTGTTCTGGGACAACCTTCGCCACGGTTTCTGGTTCCCCATCGGCATCGTCCTCGGATTCGCGATCACCGGCGGGTACCGCCTGGCTCGACGCAGCCCGACCCAGAGCACCTTTTCTGACATGAAGGACTACGCCATGAGCAGTGCTCTCGGCGCCTTCCTCGCCCTCGGGCTCAGCTACTGGTCGCACCACTTCGGCAAGTGGTCAATCCAAGTCTCCACGCAAGCCATCGCGGCCACGGTGGTCGTGATGTTCGCCTTGGCGATCTCGCGCGCCACCCTGCGCCACGTTGTGCTCAAGCGCCGGCCGCAGCGCGTCGCCGTCGTGGACGATGGCACCACCTACAAGCGCATCGCCACCCACCTTCACCTCCAGCACGGCGTCGTGCTGGTCGGGCTCATCGATTCTCGCGAGACGCCGTCCGCTGGTTCCCTGGGCTCGATCATCAACGTGGACGCGCTCGTGGAAGAGCACCAACTCGACCGCATTGTTTTCGGGACCATTCAGGCCACGAGCCCGGACCTCGAACACAGTTACCGGCGAGCGACGGAGTTGGTCGACACCGCACTCGTTCCGCGCATGTTCGAGGTGATTTCCTGGCGCAGTCGACTTACGGACCTGAGTGGTCTCCCGCTCCTCGAGCTCGCTCCGCGAAATTTCAGTCGGTACGACCGTCTGTTGAAGCGAGCCTTCGACATCGCGGTGGCCCTGGTTGCGCTCACGGTCACCTTGCCCATCACGGTCATCGTGGCCCTGCTCGTGAAGGTGACCTCCCGTGGTCCCATCTTCTTTCGCCAAGAACGACTGGGCCGCGACCGGAAATCATTTGTCATCGTCAAGTTCCGCACCATGCGCGACGAACCACATGTCGACGCCGCGCCCGTCGACACCGATAACTCGGCACCCCTTTACGTATCCCGCGGCAAAATGGCCCACCAGCGTCGCCTCACGCCCATTGGGGGCTTCTTGCGCCGTACGGGTATCGACGAGATTCCCCAGTTCTTCAACGTGCTGGCGGGCTCGATGAGTGTGGTCGGCCCCCGACCCTTTGTGACGCACGAGTCAGAAGTCCACTCGGAGTGGTCGGCGCGTCGCTTCGAGGTGCCGCCGGGCATCACCGGCCTCTGGCAGGTGTCGGGACGCAACAATCTCACCGAAGAGGAACTTCGCCAACTGGACTACCTGTACGTCTCGGCGTGGTCCATGTGGTGGGACATCAAGATCTGTTTTGACACGCCGCGCGCCATGGTGCGTGGCCTCGGCGCGTACTAGTGAGTCGGCCGCCCCTCGCACTCGCTCACGACTATCTCACCCAACGCGGCGGCGCCGAGCGCGTCGTGGCCGCCTGGTGTCGAGCCTTTCCTGATGCCCCCCTCTACACCTCGCTCTACGAACCTGCCGACACCTTCGACGCTTTTCGTTCTCACGACATTCGTACGTCGTGGCTCAATCACATCAGCCCCCTGCGACAGGACCATCGCCGTGCGCTCCCCTTGTTGGCGCCGGTCACGAGTGCGCGCCGAATTGACGCCGACGTCGTTCTCGCGTCCTCGAGTGGATGGGCACACGGTGTTCGCGCGACACACCGCTTGGTCGTGTACTGCCACGCGCCCGCCCGCTGGCTCTACCAGCGTGATCGCTACTTGTCCGGCGGCACCATGGGAGCTCTCGCGGGAGCGTCCGCCGCAACTTTCGCCGTACCCCTGACGTGGTGGGATCGCCGGGCCGCCCGTCGCGCCGACAGCTACATCGCCAATTCGACCTTCACGCAAGAATTGATCAAGGAGGTCTATGGACGCGACGCGCCGGTGATCCCACCACCCGTCGACATGCCCGAGACGCTGCCCGAGGACAGTGACCGAGGTGACGTTCTCGTGGTGGCACGCCTCCTGCCGTACAAGAACGTGGACGTCGTCTTAGCCATCGCCGCGGCGTGCGGAGACCTTCGTTTTCGCATCGTCGGCGACGGTCCCCTTCGTCAGGAGTTGACGGCGTCAGCCCCGTCGAATGTCACGTTCCTCGGCGCCGTTTCCGACGACGACTTGTGGCAGGAGTACACGGGTACCCGCGTGCACCTCGCCCTCTCGCACGAAGACTTCGGCATCACGCCCTTAGAAGCTGCCGCCGCAGGTCGACCGACTGTTGCGCGACGAAGCGGCGGTTACCTCGACACCATTACGAGCACCACCGGACTCCTTGTCCCGGAAAACACTCTGGACGTCGCCCACGTCGCGGGAACGATCCGAGATGCTCTCGCACACTCGTGGTCTCGAGAGGACATGCGCCGCCACGCCGCGTCGTTCAGCACGACGCGTCACATCGCGTCTCTGCGCCAGATCCTTGATGCGTAGATTCACCTAGAGCGCACGAGGTCCGCGAGATTCTTCGCGATGGCCTCATTGGTGAAGTGCCGCTCAACACCCTCACGACCGGCCGCGCCGAGCGAGGCTGCACGCGTGGGGTCGTGCGCCAGGCGGCGGACCTCTTCGCGCAGGGCGTTTTCGTCACCTTCGACCACCAGAACGACCGACGTCAGAGATGCCACCCACGGGATCTCCCCACTGTCGTAGGCAATCACGGGCACGCCGTAGGACTGGGCCTCCACAATGACGCGCCCGAATTGTTCGCTCCACGTCGGCGTGGTGCGACTCGGAACAACGACGAGTGTCACGTGGGCGTAGAGCGCCGCCATCTCGCCCGCGGGCAAGGTTCCGAGCATCCGCGCGCGTGGTCCGAGCGCTTCCAGGTGACCGCGCAGAGGACCATCTCCGGCGACGAGCAAGGTCAACGCCTCATCGTCGCGCACCAGCGCGGTGACGTCCGTCACGCCCTTTTCCGCCACGAGGCGGCCGACGAATCCGAGCACGCCCGTTGGTAGTGAGGCCACCGGGTGATCGGGAAGATCGACACCGTGAGGCACGACGGTCGAGGGACCGCGGTAACCCCACTGGCGAGCTTGCTCGAGCGCTCGAGGGGAACGGGCTAAGAGGAACGACGCCCCACCGAGCACCTTCGCGCTCCATCGTCGGACCACCCACGGGAATTCCCGGGGCAGATTCTCCGCCACCTGTACGGCGTAGGGAATACCCCGGCGGCGGGCGGCGCGCGCCCACCACCACGCCTGCAGCGAGAAGGGTTCTTCTTCAATGAGGACCATGTCGGGCCGACGCTCACGCAGAAGACGCGCCGGTCGCAGCAGGCTGAGGTGTCGCTGCGGCCTCCCACGACCCAGCGTGCGTACGCGCATCCAGTGACCGGTGAATGCCGGGAGGCGCTCTGACGGGTACGGGGCGGCACGCAGGGCGTCGCGCCACGTCGCGGGCGCGACGATGGTCACGTCCATCAGCGCCGCCAAGTGGGCGTAGACCGATTGATTCTCCGGAATCACGCACGCGTGCGACACCACGAGAACCCGAGTTTCCACCCCTGCATCGTGGCAGATGCCACGGGCGAGGAGCGACCTGTCACAATCTTCGGGTGATCAACGACCCTCGTCCGAGCGACGCCCCACGTCGTGGCCACGAATATCGCGGAGCCCGAGCGGCGTCGAACACCCTCGTCGTCGCCCTCGGTCAATTCGTTGTGCTCTGCATTGCCCTGTTGACCACGCCCATCGCCATCAACCGCATCGGCCTGGACGAGTTCGCCATTTGGACCGTGGCGGTCACCACGATTGGGTACCTCACGGCCTTCGACCCGGGCTTCGCCGACATGGTGACGAGATACGGCGCCCTCGCCCGAGTGAGGGGGGAAACCCACGTCGCGGCGCGCATCTGCGCGTTGGGCTCCCTCGCGTGGATTGGCTTTGGCCTTGTCTTTCTCGTGCCCGTGATCCTGCTCGTGCCGGTCCTTGTGGATCACATGGGCCTGCATCCGGGGCTCGAGCATGTCGCGAGCACGTTCTTTTACTGGTCGTTCGGACTGGTCATTTTTTCGAGTCTGCTCGCCACCTTGTCCGGTCGTTTATCGGCAGCCGGGGATCAGTGGCTCGTCACCACCATCGATGTGGTGACCCGTGTTCTCTACGCGCTGACGCTGATTGCCCTGCTGTTTCACGGGTGGCGACTCAGCGCGATCGCAGTGGCGACGACGGTCCAGTACACGTTGGCGTTTCTCGCGACGTATGTCTGCATTCACGTACGCCAGGGCCGCCCCTACGCCAGTCCACGGGGCCTTGATCGTCACCAGCTCCGAGAGGTGTCGCGCTTCGGGGGATGGCTCCAGATCAACTCCATCCTCGACACGCTCACCAACGAAACCGACCCTCTCGTTCTCGCCCTGCTCGTCGGGAGCGAGGCGACGGCCTTCTGGGGTCTCGCCAACCGACTGGCGCGTCAGATCACGTATTTCGCCTACATCCCCCAAGGCAACATTCTCCCGGTGATGGCCGCGTCCTACGCCGCGGACGAAGGTATTGCACACATGCGACGCCTCTACGTCCGCGCCCAGCAGATCATCGTGTTTCTCGGCGCGTTCTTGGCGGGAACGATCATTGCCTTCGGGCCCTTGATGTTCAAAGTCTGGCTCGGGCTCCCGTATCGAGGCGCCGACTTGGCGACCGTCCTCGTGGCCTTGACGTTGATGGCCGGACTCCCCCGACCCGCAACCGCCAACGCGATTCTCGCCCTCGGACGCGCGGGGTACGGCGTCCCGGCCACGATTCTCGCCTTCGTCGTCAACGTCGTCTTCACGCTCGCCCTCGTCGGCCCCTTCGGACTCACCGGCGTCCTCGTGGGCACTCTGGCCGCGAAGGTCGTGGCCACCGGGTATCTCCTAAAGCGTTTTTGCCACCTCGTCGAGAGTTCCTTTCGCGAGATTGTGTGGCCGTGGCTCCTGCCCCTGCTCGGGGTCACGGCCGTGTCCGCAGGACTCGGCAGGTGGGCCCTGTCGCTCTTTCCCAACCTCATCAACACCACGAACGCCACGACCCACGTCAGTGTTCATCACCCCAGCCGTCTCGTCGCTCTGGTGATCCTGGTGGTGCTGGGACTCGGCTACACCGTCGTGTACGCCACCGGTCTCAAAGTCACGCGGTATTTCCGCGCCTCGGACCTTCGGTGGGTCCGCAGCTCCGCGCCCGGTCCGCTGGGGCGCGTGCTGTCGCCGCGAGTGATTCGACTGTTGAGCCACGAGGACGCATGATCTCCCTGTCGCTCGTCATCCCGAGTTACCGGCGACCCGCGTCACTGGAGGCAGCGCTTCGTGCGGCACTCGCGCAAGAGGTCCCATTTGAGGAGATCATCGTGGTGGCGCGCGCGGACGACCGCGACACCCACGACGTCGCCACGCACGCCGGGGTGCATCTTGTGACCGTTGACGAACCCGGCGTTATCGCCGCGATGTTGACCGGTGCCCGCCACGCCACCAGCGACATCATTGGCTTCTGCGACGACGACGCGCGAGTGTCGTCCGAGTGGAGCCGACGGGTGCGCAGTCTGTTCGAGGATCCAAGGAACGCATGGGTGGGCGGCGTGGGTGGCCGCGACCTTCTCTTCGATGGCGACGTTCCGCGGACGACCACCCTGACGAACGACGTCGGTCGCCTCACCGTCGTCGGGCGCGTCGTCGGCAATCATCACCGGGGAATCGGTGGGCCTCGCGACGTCGATGTCCTCAAGGGCGTCAATTGCGCGTATCGTCGGGTCGCGCTGGCGTTCCCGCAGGGCCTACGGGGCGACGGCGCCCAAGCCCACTTCGAAGTCGCCATTGGTCAGCACTGCCGCCAGAACAGCTGGCGGCTCATCTACGACCCGAGTCTCAAGGTCGAGCACCGACCCGACGATCGCGTGGGCGCCGATCACCGCACGGCACCACGTCCGAACGCCATTGCCGACAGTGCTTTCAATCTCGAGCGCTCTCTCCCGACGACGCGAGCGACCCGACGGTGGCTGTACGTGCATCTCGTCGGCGACGGCGCGTGCCCGGGTCTTCTTCGGTGCGCGGTGGCTTTGGTGCGACGCGATCGCGCGGTGCTGCAGCGTCGCGCGCCCTCGTGGCGGGGCACCACGGACGCGTGGCGTCAACGACGCCACCCCTTGCGTTTTATCGCGGTGGACGAAGAATCTCCGTCATCGCCCGCTCCCACTGATCGGTAACCGCCGACGGCGTAAAGAGGCGTTCCGCTTCTCGTCGACACTTATAGGAGAGCAGCATCCGCTCGTCGTCACGAAGAGTCGCCACGCGATCAACGGCATCACAGAGAGCCTCGAGATCTCCGGGCGCCACCGTGAGCGCAACATCCGACGACACGTCCTCGGCCGCGCCCACGGCGGGTGTCACGATGACGGGCACGCCGAGGGCCAGAGATTCCGCGACCGTCAAGCCGAAGGGCTCGTAGCGTGACAATTGCAAGAGCGCGAGGGCGCCGGCCACCTCCTCAAAGACCTGCGACCGACTCTTCGACCCCTCGATCACCGTGACGTCGTCGTCCATGTAGGTCAACGCGCGACGGTAGTCACTCCATAGCGACGGTGATCCCACCACGCGCAACCGCAGACGCTCGTCGATACCCGCCAAGCGGTGACTGAGGGCGGCGACGTCCTCGAGACCCTTGCGCACGGCGAGTCGTCCGACCACGAAGAGGTCGTGCGACCGGGGTGGCACGACGGAGAGGGCTTCCACGTCGATGCAATTCGGCACGACGTACAACTTGGCGCGGTCCACGCCATAGTCGTTGTGAATCTCTTCGGCGAAGGCCCGCGAGAGAGCCATCACGGCCGTGGCGCGACGAGCGTCGCGTCGCTGTCGTCGAGCACGCAGCGACAACCAGCCGAGAACAATTCCGCGTCGAAGAGCACCGTCGTCACTGAGGCCGAGTCCGGCTTCACGTCGAGTCCACGTGTGTTCGCCCGCGGCGTGCACACTCGGGTGGATGACGACGGGCATCGAACGCCGGCGTCGCGGAATACCCACGGATTCGAACGTCGAGAATTGATAGACGACATCAAAGGGCGACGCGGCATGACGCGCGGCTAAGGACCGCGCGAGGCGCGCACGAGTGACACCCGCAAAAATCTGTAGCGACAGCATCTTGGTAATCCGGGTGCGGGAGTACCAGCGCCCAAACTCAAATCCTGAACGTCCGATGACGTACGAGAGTCCCGGTCGCTCGCCGAGCCCACGGGGATCGTCGTCTTCTTTCGACGCGGCCACGAAACACTCCACGCTGTGTCCTCGCGCGAGAAGTTCGGCGAGCAAGAGACCCGCCACGCCTGGGGCACCGCCCGCCGCCGGGTGCGGAGAAGGACCCACGTACGCAATGCGCCACGTGGACGGTCCGATGCCCGGCTGCGGCGTCGTTGCGCGGTCCTTCAGGGATCGCCACCTGGTCGACGCGTACCAGAACGCGAGGCCGGTTTGTCCCACGAACAGCGCCGTCCATCGTGCCGTGTCGCGCGCTGAGGTCCAGACTCGTTCACTGCGCGCCAACGTGAGCCAACGGCGCGCCGTCGTCACGACCGGCGTCCAACGAGGCGAGCGTGTTCCCGCGCGCCGCTCGGGGTAGCGCGCGAACAACAGCCAGTCGTCAAATATGAAGGAGGCCCGTCGGATGTATTCCCGCACCGTGAATGCTCGTCCCGGATGTGTCACTTTCATGGACGGCTCAAAAACCACCGGACCCACGTGATCACTGACACGCCAACCCAAATCGCGATCCTCGTGCGCGTGTGACCAGAGCAGATCGAAGCCGCCGACCTGCACGAACGCGTCACGCCGATACGCAATATTGCAGGTCAGGAAGTTGCCACCCACGTGATCTTCCACCGAGTGCTCGTAGAGAGGTCGAAACGGTGGGGACGACGTGTCGCCGACCACGCCCGCGTGGTCCGGGTGCTGCTGGAGGTGCGACAGTGCGGACGCGAGCCATTCGGGATCAACGAGCACATCGTCGTCCGTGAAGGCAATGATCTCGCCGCGCGCGTCGCGGGCGCCGCGATTGCGCGCACGCGCGGGACCCTCACCCTCGAGTCGGAAGAGACGAATGCCGGGCAGGTCACGGGCGTCGTACGGTGGTGTGGACCCGTCGTCCACCACGATGATTTCTCCCCCCACGGCGTCCACCTGTGGTCGCAGGACGTCGAGGGCGCGCGCCAACAACGCGGGACGATTCTTCGACGCAATGACGACGGAGCAGCGCACGAGATCAAACTAGGTGGTCATAGACGGTCGCAACATCGTCCGCCACGTGCGCCGCCCTAAATCTCTCCGCCGTGGCCCTCGCCATTACACCCCAGTACTCCCGCTGGATAGACGAATCAAGAACACGCACAATCGCCGCAGCGAGCGCGTCGACGTCGTTGGGCGCAAACACGACACCATTGCCGTCAATCGTTCCGTCGTTGACGAATTCGCGCACCCCACCCGCGTCAGGGACGATCACGACGCGACCGGCAGCCATTGCTTCGGCAATCACGTTGCCGAAGGGTTCCGGAGATCGTGACGCCAGAATCACCACGTCTACGTCGCCCAGTACCGCGGCCACGTCACGCACGTGTCCGGTAAATGTGACGCGTCCCGCAATACCCGCCTCGTCCACCGCGTGCGGTAGCGCCTCTGCGTACGCGTCCTCCCCGAAGAGGGCTCCGCCGACAATGAGCAGAGACCAGTCGGCGCGGTGTCGCAGTGTCCCCAGGGCCGCAATGAGTAGGTCCTGCCCCTTCCACGGGGCCAGACGTCCCACGATCGCCAGACGCACTACGGCACCACTCGCCGCCGGTGGCAGCTCGTAGAAACGGTCTTCGACCGGACTCGGGATCACCGCCGCATTCACGCCGGTCGCCCGACCGGTCAGCGCCGAATTCGCGATCACGTCATGGGGGCACCACTTCGTCATCCACCGCAGAAGCCGCGATGTCCGCGCACCGAGATACGGAGGCGCCCACACGTCGCGGACGTGGGTAACAAGGGCCCAGCTCGCAAACGGAGACGCGAGAGCACCGTAGAGGTGCGCCTTCATCGAATTCGTATGCACGACGCTCGGCTGGCGACGACGGAGCGTACGCCGCACTCGCAGCGCGTACGCGAAAGTGATGACAGCTCGCTGCATCACGCCACGCCCCACGTCGGAACGCTGGGTGGCCTGCACACGTGGATCGAGCGCCAGAACCTCGTACGAAATCCCTCGTTCGTCCAAAACATCACACAGCGGACCAGTTTCCGCCAGCAGCAGATGTGCGCGCCACGAGCGATCATCAAGTGCGCCGATCGTACGCACAATGGCCAATTCACCCCCAGACAACTTGGCGGTGTGGTCAAGGATGACGACGCCGCGTGGCTGTTCACCGCGACGAAGAGCGTCGTACAGCGCGGCGTGCCGCTCGGCAACAGAGGACCACGAGTGCGCGCACGCGTCTCGATAGGCCGTGACGCGCAGCGAGGGATCCGCGACACCGTCAAGAGCGCGTCGCCACTGCGGGGTATCCCGTGACACGAGCGCAACGGCCGAGGACACCCGCGCGGCATCTTTCAAACCGTCCACATCCGTCACGACGACCGGTGTGCCGTGCGCCAGAGATTCCAGCACGACGAGACCAAATCCCTCGTGCGCCACGGTCGGCACCACACTGACGTCCGCCCGCGAATACCACTCGTTCAGTTCTTCGTCACTCACGCGTCCGAGGAACGAGATGCGTGAGGCTGCCCGCGACGAACGCGCGAGGGCCTCGAGGTCACTCCGTGCGCTCCCGTCGCCGATGATGACGAGTCGCTCATCTTGTCGACCTTCGTCGGCGAACCACTGAATGAAGGCATCAATACCCATACGAGGCACCAGTCGACGGACAATCAACAGGACCCGCTCCGTTGACCCCTCACGCGTGAAGGACGAGGGATCGTTATCCGGAAAAATGTCGACGCCCGGGGCGATCACGTCAATGCGATGAGGGGCAACGGAGTACCTCTGCACGGCGACGTCGCGAAAGGCGGCCGACAAGGTCACTACGCGATCCGCCCGGCGCAGGACGTACCCTTCAACGAGCGACTTGGCGCGGACGGACCACGCATTATCACCGCTCACGGCGCTCTCGAGCGCCCACGGTCCCTGAAAGTGGACCACCAGCGGGCGTCGACGAAGGGCGCCGGACAAGATGGCCCACGCGGCGTGCGCGGGAAAGTGCACATCGACGATGTCGGCGTCACTGCGTCGAATCTCGCGGGCGAAAGCTCGCCACCGGCGGATCCAGGACAGCCCGACCGGCACGGCGCCTGGTGCATCGGTGTCGTCGCACCACACGACATCCACACTCTGTCCGAGTTCTTGTTGGGCGTCGCGAAGTTTCGCCAGGTACCGGTTCAGCCCACCAATGCGCCACGAAGGATTCTCAAGACCCACGTGCACGATCGAGGGCGACGTCACGCGCGCGCCACTTCTTCGTAGAGCGCGACATAGTCGTCCACCATGCGATCGAGTGAGAACTCGAGAGCCCTCTCGTACGCGACGTCGGCACACGCCTCGAGGACGTGGCGATCGTTCGCCAACTCGCGCAGTCCCTCCGCGACGGCGTCGAGCGACCTAACGACCAGTCGACCGCCTTGATTCTCGCCAATCAGCGACGCCGCAACACCGACGTCAGTGGAGACAACGGCACATCCACTCAGGGCGGCTTCGACCAAGAAGAGTCCGAAGGATTCGTAATGCGACAAGCACAGCACCACGTCGTGCTCCCGGTACACCGGCGCAACGTCACGAACAAAGCCCGCAAACGTGACGCGGTCGGACACTCCACGCTCGTGCGCGCGGCGTGCGTAGTCCTCTCGGGGACCGTCGCCCACCACCGTCAAGTGCATCGCCGGCACCAGCGCCGTGACGTCCAAGGCCAGGTCAACGCCTTTCAACGTGAAGTCCCCCGTCACCATCACGACGCGCAACTGCTCGCTGTCGCGCGGCCCGCGATCGTCACGGACAAAGCGATGAGCGTCAACGCCATTGTTGATCGTGCGGTGCGGAACGTCGCGGTACTGCGCGGAAAGTTGCGCGGAAACCTGCTGGCTCACGGCCACCAATTCTTTCGTGCGTGACGCACGAAATTGACGCCGCTCCGTTCGTCGACCGACGTACCGCGCCAGGGCGGCGTTCCATTTCCTCCACCCTTTACCGTCCTCACGCGACGACGACGTCACTGCGGCGTGGACGAGGTGCACGGTGGACAGATCAACCCTCTCGCGTGTGATTGCCCCACAACTGTGGACAACATCCACCCTGGATCGCCAACGTCGCACGAGCGCGCCACTGCGCGCGTAGAACAGTGCGATGCGCGCGAACGCGGGACGCGACGGCAGAGGCAGGTGCACGGTGGTCACGTGCGCCGGTAGTGCGTCCAAGCCCTCGCTGGCCACGACCACAAAGTCAATACGATCGCTCCCTCGCGACACGAGTGCGTGACCCATGCGTTCCATGCCGCCGCCGTTCGGGTCAATGGAGTGCGTGAGGTAAAGGACCCGCGGGCGTCCGCTCACTGCGCGAGGTCCCGGCGCACACCCGTACCGGGACGACGCCACTCGAAGGATTCGAATGTCGGCGTCGCGGCCTTCTCTTCGGCCACGTCGTGCGCGAGGAGCACGTCCGCGAAGCCAAAGAAGAGCCAGATGAGCCAGCACACCGAGTACAAGTCGCCGTTGGCCCACTGGAACATCGTCGCGGCCGCGATGCCAATGACGAAGAGTCCCGGTGCGTCACGCCGTCGAACGGCAAAGCGATACGCCGTCGACAAAGCCGTCCACAAGAGCATCGCGTACACAACAATCCCCATCACGCCGAAGTCGATAGCCATGTTGCCCGGGTCGAATTCGGTGCCCACAAAGTGGTTGTTCGCCGAGTACTTACCCGCAGCAAGGGTCGACGCCCCCGTTCCGCGCCCCAAGGGGTGCTTGAACCCACTGAGCACACCCTTTCGCGTCGCGGCAATGTGGCCACTGAGTGACGAGTTCGCTCCCGTCGGATTCGTGATACCTGACAATTGGTGCTGCGTCAACACGCACGACGCACTTTGTGTATTCGTACAACTCGTCGACGAACCACCAATCGCGCCGGCGAAGACCATCAACAAGGCGATCGCCGCGGTACCGGCAAGCGCGACATTCCAGGGTCTCATCTTGAGGCGCGCCGCCCCCATGACACCGAACGCGAGAGCAGTCAAGAACACACTCGTTCGCTGTGATTCGTAGAACAGGGCCACGAGAATGGTGGCCAGCGCGGACAGGTGGAGAAGTAGCGGCAATCTCGTGCTGCGCGACAAGAGTGCCGCCCACGCAACGGCACCCACACTCAAAAAGACCGCATACTCCTGCGCACTCGAGAAGCTCGCGAAGGCGCGTACGACGCCATTACCTACGTTCAGTGCGGCGTAGCCCTTACTCGCAATCCAGTTCGAGTCCCACGACGGCCACCCGACGAATTGCTGGTACAGGCCGTAGCACGCTGACACGAGCGACAAAATCGCGACCGTCCAAATGATGCGCATGATCAAGCCCGGTTCGGCGTACTTGCGGCCCACCCAGAACGCCAGCGTGGGAATCGTGACGAACAGCAGGCCACCGAGTCCGGTAAGGAGACTTCCCTGAGAGGGATTGAAGGCCTGAAGAAGGGCGAGAACGTTAAAGATCAAGATCCATCGCGCGAGCGGCGTGTGACGACCGGGCTCACGTGATCGGGTCGCCACAATCCACAGGACGAGCAGCGCAATGGGCGCAATCAGCAGCAGCGGGTCTCCACTGAAGGTCACGTTGGAACCGCCGGCCGTGATGCGGCGAATGAATCCCAGCATGACGAGCCACACCGGCAGCAGCGCAATCATGGCCTCGGGATTCGACCACGCCATAGACACGACGATGGGCACGGCGATCAGTGCCACCAATGTGTGCGAGCCCGACACGAGTGAGAGGACCACGGCGCCAATAGCGACGCCGAGAATCATCACAGCCGACGTACCCCGACGCGCGTCGGGTGTTCGCAGTGGAGGCGAGGTCTCCACGACCGCGTCCGGCCAGTTCTTCACAAGATCCATTGTGGCATAGCAACCGCAGCGAATTCGGGCCGTGCACAAGGGCGACCACGCCGTTGGAAGGCCCCTCAGTAGAGTGTGGTCGTGGAAACACCAGCCGACACTCGACGAACTCCGCAGGAATACTTACGAGTCGTCTGGCGACACAAGCTCACCGTGGTCATCATCACATTTGTCGCGGTGGCGGGCATGCTGCTAATTGACACGATCCGCACGCCGGTGTATTCCTCGAGCGCCACGGTCGCCTTCGCGAACAAGAACCTGACCGTGACACAAATGAATACGGACCTCATCCGTCTGAATTCCGGTCCTGTGCGAGCCGCCGCGGCGCAGATTTTGGGCCAGCCTCTCCCTTCGTGCACCATCACGCAGGAAGGCACGTCCTCCATCGCGAAAATTACGTGCACGTCCAGCACCCCTCGCGTCGCCCAGCGAGGCGCGAACGCCATTGCTCTCGGCTACAACCAGTACTACCGCTCCCTCGCGATCAAGAACGACCTCAGCCTCGCGCAGTTCTATTCCAATTCGATTGCCGATACGAAGTTCCTCATCGCCAATCTCCTCAATCAGATCCATCAGGTCGGCAAGAGATCGGTGCTCGGGCGTATTTACGCCAAGCAGGTGGGTAACGCCTACGACTCGCTCCTTCTCTTGCAGGCGCGCCTCAACAGCGTCCAGCTCAACGAGCTGAACCCGGCGACCGCCATCACGATCATTTCGTTTGCGGGGCTTCCTCATGTTCCGCTCTCCCCCAAGCCCACCAGCGACGCGTTGCTCGCTCTGGTGGTAGGCCTCGCGCTGGGCATTGTGATCGCCATTGTTCGCGACACGATGGACGACAAACTCCGCACGCGTCAAGAGTTCGAGAACATCGCCCGCGGACGACCGGTGATCGGCTCCATTCCGTCGATCCGTGAGTGGGAAGACCGCAAGACACCTCTCCTTATCGTCGCGGAACAACCCAAATCACCCCCGGCCGAAGCATTCCGATCGCTGCGCACGTCGCTGCAGTTCATGTCGCTCGACGACCCCATTCGCACTCTGCTGATCACGTCACCGGCGGCCGCGGACGGAAAGACGACTACCTCGGCGAACCTGGCATACACACTGGCCTCGGCCGGTACCGAGGTCATCATCCTCGGGTGCGACCTCCGCAAGCCGCGCATTCACGAGTTCTTCGGTGTGTCCAACGACGTTGGCTTCACCTCCGTCATGCTCGGCGAGGCGGACCTCGATGACGCCATCGTCGAAGTTCCCGGGAGCACCTACTTGCGCATCTTGCCCGCCGGTCCGATACCCCCGAACCCGGCCGAGCTGCTCTCTGGGCGTCGCGCCCAACGTCTCATTGAGGAGATCAAGGAGCGCTGCGAAATCGTGGTCCTGGACTCACCTCCCATGCTGCCGGTGTCGGACGCCCAGGTTCTCGCGGCGAAGGCCGATGCGGTTCTCCTCGTGGGCGCCTCGGGTGTGTCGACCCGGCGTGACACCACGCGAGCGGTCGAAATGCTCATCCAGGTCGACGCTGCTCTCGTAGGTCTCGTCCTTAATCGAGCCCCGCAGGGTGACTCGTACAACTACTACCGGTACGGCTACGGCTATGGGTATGGCTACGGATACGGGTACGGCTACGGGTACGGCTCCACGTACGGCTCCGGTGGCACCTACGGGTCACCCTCACAACCGATCCCCGAGAATCTGCCGATGCCCGAAATCGAGACCGCGTCGGATACGCAGTCCTAAGTTTCGACGCCCGCACTCTGACATGGTCGATCGATGAGTCCGCGGTATCGACACCGGAAATCGCGACCACTGCACGATGTGCGGCACGGGTGGAACCACTACACCCTGCACCGTGACGGCATCCGACACCGCCACGGCGACGGCGTCAAATTTGATCGCGCGGAACGGGCGACTCGACAGTGGAGCGACGTACCTCGACGACTGTGGCCCCGCGAGATTGGTAAACAAATTGCCCTCGGGGTCCTTGCGGGTGCGGGCGTCATGCTGCTCGTGTGCCTTGTCTTTGGCACGATCGCCTTCCTCGACGCGCGCTCGGACTTGTCGAAGGCGCAGAACATTGGGAAGAACTTGGTCACCCAACGTGATCAATTACTGACGTCCACCGGACGCAGCACGGCGACCATCAATCTCGAGCAAATGCATTACTACGCCGATGCGGCCGACGCTCAGCTGAGTAATTCGTGGGCCATCTCGGTCCTCAAGCTGGTACCTATTTTTGGTCACCAAGTGAGCTCATTGACCCAGACGGTCCACGACGTGAACGCCCTTTCAAACGAAGGCGTGAAGCTCATCAACAGCGCCGATAACGCCGTCGCGGAGAGCCACGGCACCTCGATCAGCTTGCCGGCGGTCGCGGCCCTCGACGACCAAGTCCACGCCTCGGCCCACGTCATTCGTGGTCTCTACGTGTCGCCCGACGGACTGTGGGGTCCGGTGCGCACCGAGCGACTGAAACTGAACGCCGAAGTCACCATCGTCGCGAACTTGCTGGATCGTGGTGGCTACGCCCTCGATTTCGCGCAGCCGTTTCTCGGGTCGCAAGGACCGCGGACGTACTTTGTCGCCGGAGAGAACAACTCAGAAATGCGCGACCAGGGAGCCGTCCTCTCGTGGGCCCTTCTGCGCGTCAACAACGGCGATTTCACAATGGACTCCGCGGCGAGCGTCGGCACGATCACTCTCTCCCACCCCGCGGCGACGATTTCCGATCCCACCACGGCGGCGGTCTTCGGTCCTTTCAACCCCACGCAGATTTGGCAGTCCGTCAATGCCGTAGGCGACTTCCCCACATCCGCGCGGTGGATGATCGACATGTTCCATCAGGCTCGTGGCATCCACGTCGACGGCGTCATTGGCGTCGACGTGCAAACGCTCCAGGCCATCTTGAATGTCACCGGTGGCGTGCACGTGCCGGCGATTCACCGAGAGGTCACAACGAACAATGTGGCGTCTCTCTTGCTGTACGACCTCTACAAGAGGTACCCGTACGGTTCGCAGAAGGCTCGCCACGACGAGGTCACCGCCGTGGCGCAGGCGGCGATTCACAAGATGAAGCAGGGCAACTACGACTTGGGTGCCTTCCTGCACGCACTGGCGAAATCATCGCAGGGTCGCCACCTCCTCTTTTACGACACCGATCCGACGCTGCAGCGCACGGTGGTGTCCTTCGGTGGTGCCGGCGGAATGAAGGACTACGGCCGCAACGCCATTCATCTCGCCATGGAAGCGGGTGCCGCGGCCAAGGTTGACTGGTTCATGTACTCCGACTGCACCGACAACGTGCAGATTGACGCACAGGGCAACGCCTACATCACGACGACGTTGCAGTTACACAACACCGCGCCGGCCGGACAGGGACCGAGCTACGCGCTCGGCTCACGGACACATGGTCACACACCCGGTGAATATGACGCCCGCCTCTTCCTCTGGATGCCGCGCGCAACCCAGGCTCCGGGCGCACTGACCGAAGAAGGATTGTCTCTCCAGCGTGCGATCTCCTTTGTGTATCCGCAACAAACACAACAGGTGGTCTGGACCAGTTTCATTCCGAACGCCGTGCACCACGGGCGCTTCACCCTGCACTTCATTCCGCAGAGTTTGATTCACCCCACCGCCATGACGGTGAACTTCACTTCCGCTGGCAACTTCAATGGACCACCGGTGACAACGTGGTCCGCCACGCACGCCGTCACTCTGACGTGGACGTCCAGCCAGTGAGCATCGGGGCAATGCGCCCCACGTCGCGACGGAGATCCGCGATCATCTCGCGATAGTCGTCCAGCGAGCCCGATAATCCAGGATCCGGCACATCGTCCGTGGTGTCCGCGCCGAGAAGGTCGGTGCGTGATCGCTTGGCGTGAAGGAGAGCGAGCCACTGCTCAAAGGACTCTGATTGTGGATCAGGCGGATCGATCATGGCGCGACGGGCGAATTCTCGCAACGTGAATGACTTTGGCCACACGCTCGTGTCCCTGACGACCGCCTCCCGAAGGAGTGCGCGTTCCATAAACAGCAGCAGGTCGGCGCCCCTCGCCGTGTCACGATCAAGGACGCGTCCCAGTGGCCCGACAACGTCGACGCCCGCTTCCACCAACGCCTCGCCCATCGGAACGGGCACGATTCCCGGACCACCTTCGGTTCCCCGTGACGTGACGTCGACATCACCCGTGGACGACGTTGTCGCGGCGAGCAGTGACTCCGCCACCGGGCTGCGACAGGTGTTGGCGAAACACACCATGACGACGCGTATCACGAGTCGCGCACTTCCTGATTCGCAAATTGCGTGTCGTAGAGGTCGCGGTAGAGGCCTCCGGCGGCGATCAGTTCCTCGTGCGTGCCACGCTGAACGACCCGCCCGGCGTCAATGACGAGAATCTGATCCGCGTGTCGAATCGTCGACAATCGGTGCGCGATCACGACGGATGTGCGGTCCGACATGGTCGCGTCGAGGGCCCGCTGAACCGCCTGCTCGCTCTCGGCGTCGAGGTGCGCCGTCGCCTCGTCGAGGACCACCAAGCGCGGCCCCTTCAGCAAGAGCCGAGCGAGGGCCACGCGCTGCTTCTCGCCACCACTCAAGCGGTAGCCACGTTCGCCGACGACGGTGTCGACCCCCTTGGGCAAACTGGCGACCAGATCGGCGATATGCGCTTGACGCAGCGCCGCCGCAATCTCGTCGTCGGTGGCGTCCGGTTTGGCGTAGAGCAGATTCGCCTTCAACGTGTCGTGGAACAAGTGCGCGTCCTGGGCCACCACGCCCACGGTGTCGGTCAAAGACTCGCGCGTGGCCTGTCGCACGTCGACGCCATTGATCGTGACGGACCCTCCGGTGACGTCGTAGAGACGAGACACCAGCATGGACATGGTGGTTTTGCCCGCGCCGCTCGGTCCGACGAGGGCCGTCATCGTGCCGGGCGGCACCTGAAAGGACACGTCGAAGAGGACGTCGGTGCGCGGCGTGTCGTCAAGTCGCGCCACCGACTCGAGAGACGCCAGAGACACCTCCGCCGCGGCGGGATAAGCAAAGGAGACGTGATCGAACACGAGGGTGCTCGGACCCTCGGGGATTGTCACCGCGTCCGGCGCTTCTTTGATCATCGGCTCGAGATCCAACACCTCAAAGAGTCGTTCGAAACTGACGAGCGCTGTCATGACGTCGATGTTCACATTGCTGAGCTGCGTGAGCGGGCCGTACAACCGCGTTAAGTACGCCGTCAAGGCAATAATCGTGCCGACACTGATGGCACCGTCGAGGGCGGCCACGCCGCCGAACCCGTAGGCGAAGGCCGTGGCCATCGACGCCGTGAGTGAGAGGGCAACAAAGAAGAATCGCGAGTACAGGGCCTGCTCGATACCGATGTCGCGCACCTTGCCGGCCCGATCCTCGAAGTACGCGACTTCATCGTCGCGACGCCCGAAAAGCTTCACGATCATGGCGCCCGCGACATTGAAACGCTCGGTCATGACCATGTTCATGTCCGCATTGAGTTCGAGGCTCCGGTGGTAGAGGCCTCCGAGGCGTCGCCCCACGCGCTGTGCCGGCATCAAGAAAACCGGCAAGAGGATCAGCGCCACGAGCGTGATTTGCCAGGAGAACCAGAACATGACGGCGAGGACGATGATCACGGTGATGAGATTGCCGACGACGTTGGAGAAGAGGTCGGTGAAGGCCTGCTGCGCGCCAATGACGTCACTGTTCAAACGCGAGATCAGGGCCCCTGTTTGCGTGCGTGAGAAGAACGCAATGGGCATCTCTTGGATGTGGCGAAACACGCGCGAACGGAGGTCGTAGATAAGGCCTTCGCCGATCACCGATGAAATGCGACGCTCCACGATAGAAAAACCCGCGTCGAAGAGTGCGAGGAACGCGACCAAGAGGGCCATCGTGACGACGACGGACTTGTTGTGCTTGTAAATACCGTTGTCGATGAGATTGCGCAGGAGGAGCGGCGGAATTGACGCGACCAGAGCATCGATGACGACTGCCACGATGAAAATGGTCAGAATGCGTCGATACGGTCGAGCGAAAACGAGGACGCGCTTGACCGTTCCTTCTTTGAGTTTGTGCGACAGCACCTCGCGATTACGCATGGCGGAGCGCATGCCCCGAAAATTCCCCGCACCCGACATACTCATAGAAGCTCCTTGATGCTCACGAGTGTAGGCAGCAGCGTCGTGGCGTCGAACTCCTCGCGCGCAGCGGAGTGGCTATCGTCATCCCCATGAGCACAGAGGACGCGGCTACGGGAGTGTCGGCGCCGGACTTCTTTGACATCACACGTCGCAATGCGCGCAGTGTCCAGACGCTCGTCGGATGGATCTTCTGGGACCCCGGCGCCGTGAGTCGCTACGAGCAACTGGGACTTCCCGGACCACTCGGCTATATCGCCGCGCGCGCGGCGCCGTTTGCTGGCGCCGGCTACGACGCAGTGATGGCCTCTTTCGGATCGATCTCCCCCGACGGCATCAAGCTCACCTTTCTCCAACTCGAGACCCCGGCGGCATTCCGTGCGTTCTGGCTGGCGCGCGATGCGGCCGTGCTCGACGGTCTGGCCCAGTACGCCCCCGACGCGCGCAGCGCGCTCGCGGAGATCGCGGACGAGATGTGGAGTGTCGTGCGTCAACTACCCACTGTCGGGCGACCATTCTTTGCTTCCCACCTCAACGTGGAGGAATCGTCCTCACCCGTCCTGCGCGGCTGGCACGCCGTGAACGCACTGCGGGAATGGCGCGGTGACACG
This sequence comes from uncultured Actinomycetes bacterium, assembly GCA_903873775.1. Classification (GTDB taxonomy): domain Bacteria; phylum Actinomycetota; class Acidimicrobiia; order Acidimicrobiales; family RAAP-2; genus RAAP-2. The sequence goes on along the minus strand of CAIQPR010000017.1, from coordinate 4,835 downwards.
CACTGGGCTCTCGTCGCCGCTCACGGGTTGACGGGTCCGGAAGCATCCATCTTGCACAACGCGTGGCTCGGCTACGACGGCGACTGGTTGTCTGAATCCCGGGGCAACTCCCCCGCCATGATCCACGAGGCCTGGGCCTCGCTCGAGGCGAAGGGTTACGCGCACGAGCACGTGGTGAACGAGCGCGGCCTCAATTTGCGACAACGCATTGAAGACGAGACCGATCGCCGCACGACGCTGCCGTGGGAACTTCTCGGCGCCGAACGCTCCGTTCGTTTCGCGGAGACCTTCGAGCCACCGTGCGTGCACCTGCTCGCTCGTGTTGATGTCACCGCCGGCGAGCGGTACCAGCCCGCGTCGCGCGTACGGGAACCCAGGCGTCCCGCTTAACAGAAGATGATGGCCTCGCTGGGGGCCAACTCGCGCGATGAGGATGACCAGTCGTCTCCCGAACGCATCAAGACGGGGCGATCGTGGTGGTCAAGGACCACCGGCTCACGAGAGAAATTGACGTACACCGTCACGAACTGGTCGCCCACGAAACGCTGGTACGACAAAAGGTCGCCGTCGACACGCAACGCCGTCAGCCCACCCCACCGGAGGGCTTCAGTCGAACGACGCAGCAGCAGCATCTGGCGAAAGAAACTCAAGTAGGACCCCGAGTCCTCGTGTTGTAACTCCACCGCGAAGCGATCGGCGTCCGCGGCGAACGGCAACCACGGCTCCCCCGACCACCCGTGGGGATACGCGACATTCCACGGCATCGGCGTGCGACATCCGTCGCGCGATCCGGGATCCACGACGCGCTCGGGAGGAATATCGCCGTTCAACAGCCCGAGTTCTTCGCCCTGGTAGACAAAAGGCGTTCCTCGCAAACTCAACAACAGCAGGGCGGCGGAACGAATGCGTGTGGGATCACCATTCAAGCGAGACGCCACGCGCTGGTTGTCGTGATTGGAGAGAACCCACGTGGGCCACGCTTCGGCACGAAGGTGTGCCGTTTCTGTGCGATGGATCAACTCGTGCCACGACTGTGCGCGCCACGGGGTCAGCAGCGACATGAAGTTGAACGAAAGATCGAGCTCGTCACGCTCGCCGTAGTAGGTGGCCACTGCCTCGGGCTCGAGCAAATAGACCTCACCCACCGATACCCGGTCTCCCGGATACTCCTTGAGAACCTCTCGAATCTCTTTCAGATACGCGTGGGTTTCGGGCACATCATTCAAGGGCACGTGTCCCACGAAGAGGAGGTCTTCGGGGTCATCCGGCAACGCGGGATCCTTGCCAATGAGATGAATGACGTCCATGCGAAAACCGTCAATGCCCCGGTTCAACCAAAAGCGCAGGGTGTCAGCCATCGCGCGACGCACGTTGATGTTCGCCCAGTTCAAATCCGGTTGTTGGGGCAAGAAGCAGTGCAAGTAGTACTGCCCGGTGGTGGGATCAAGCGTCCAGTCCGGCTCGTTATTCCACGAACTCAGCCAATTGTTGGGAAGTGAGCCGTCGGGATTCGCGTCGCGCCAGATATACCAGTCACGCCGCGGGTTCTCACGAGAAGACCGGGACTCTTGGAACCACAGGTGTTCTTCCGAGGTATGGTTCGGGACCCAGTCGATGATGACCCTCATGCCCCGAGTATGCGCATCCGAGATGAGTTGATCCATATCCGCAAGCGATCCGAAGACCGGATCGACGTCGCAGTAGTCACTCACGTCGTAACCGAAGTCCGCCATTGGTGAAGGAAACACCGGCGAGATCCACAGAGCGTCTACCCCGAGCCATTCGAGATAGTCGAGCTTCTCGATGATGCCCTTGATGTCACCTACGCCGTCACCGTTGGTGTCGTGAAAAGAACGAGGATAAATCTGATAAAAAACCGCTCCGTGCCACCACGCCATGGCCCCACGCTACCCAGCACTGAGGTCGCTGGGGAGCTAGAGCGGCAGATCCATCGTGGACGTGACGGCGTCAATGACGAAACCGAGCGTCCGCCTCGCCGCCTCGAGAGATGTATTCTTGTTCGCGATGGCGATGTTGAGTCCCGCGGCCGTTTCGGCCACCGCGATGATCGCGGCGTAGGCCCGGTCGCGGTCGTAGCCGACCGCTTCGAGCGGCGTCACGACTTCGGTCTCGAAGGAGGCGAGAATCTTGTCGCGCAACACGCGCAAACTTGCGCGGTCGCCAACTTCGTGCAGGGCCGCCAAGATCACAATGGCGAACGCCGTGGGCATCGTCAGATAGGGATCGACACCGGCTTTGACGTACTCGGCGAACGTGTCGAGCTGCGGCTGATCATTCGCCGCTGAGGGGAAATACTCGAGAACAGCCTGCTCGTACATGGCCATCAAGATGGCGTCGACATCAGGAAAAATCTCATAGAGCCACTGACGTGACACTCCCGCGCGGTTCGCGATGGCAGTTACGGTGGCGGCATCAATCCCACCTTCGATGACCAGTTCACTGGCCGCTTGAATGATCGTATTAATACGCTGATCACGCTTGAGATACGTGCTGCTCATGTCCTTGACTCCACATCCGCGTTACACCACATTGATCACGCGGATCCTTCGCTCGTTACACGAGCGTGACAAACACGCGGAGGCTGAGTGATGTTGCTCCGACAAGGATAGCCATTTGGCTTGAAGATTTTTATTCATGAACTGAAACTCGACATGACTTTCGCAACCACTCCGCACTCGCGACGCTCGATGCGGTGGTGTGGCGAGAGACCGAGGTTCAGGGCGAGGTCAGCTCGACGACAAGGGCACGCACGCGACGTTCGATCTCATCGCGAATGGAACGAACATCTTCCAGGCACTTCCCCGCTGGGTCATCAAGTTCCCAATCGACGTAGCGCTTGTCGGGGAAATACGGACAGGCATCACCACACCCCATCGTGACCACGACACTTGCGCGTCGCACGACGTCATCGCTCAACACGCGTGGAACCTCAGACGAAATGTCAAGACCGACCTCGCGCATGGCTTCGACGACCACTGGATGGAGGCGATCCGAAGGTGAAGACCCCGCCGACCACACGTCGACGCTCCCCACCCCGTCGCGACGAGCGAAGGCCGCGGCCATTTGCGAACGTCCCGCATTATGGACGCAGAGAAACAAGATGAGCGGTCTCGTTGTCATTCGTGGCCTGCTTCCGTCGTGAAGTTGTGCGCATCAACCTCCTCGTCGTTGTTTGCGCGCTGCGGAAAGAGCGCGACTACGACGAGAACGCCGAGAGTTCCGCCGACGAGTTGAGATGCGACGAACGGTGCCACCGAGATCGGGTTAATACCGGCAAAGGTGTCGGAAAACATCCGGCCTACCGTGATCGCCGGATTCGCGAAACTAGTTGAGCTCGTAAAGAAATACGCCGAACCGATATACGCAGCCACCACCCATGGAGTGGAGTGACTTCGGCCCGTGCGCGCCATCGCGAAGATGACGAGCACCAACCCCGCCGTCGCCACCACTTCGCTAACGCAGTGCGGAAGAGTGGCGCGGTCTTTCGTTGACAGCGCGAATGTGGGCACCCCGAACATGGCGTTGGCGGTCAACGCCCCCAGAATGCAGCCCACCACTTGGGTCGGAAAGTAGTAGACGGCCCGTCGATAGTTCCTTCGCCCCAACACGGCGTCGGCGAAGGAGACCACCGGATTGAAATGCGCACCCGACACACTCGAGAACACCGCGATGAGAACAGCGAGACCCGCCGCGGTCGCCATGGCGTTCTCTAAGAGCTCGAGCCCGACGTCATGAGGACTCAGCCGCTGCGCGGCGATGCCCGAGCCGATGACCACCATGGCCAGCGTCGCGCTTCCAAGACACTCCGCGCCAAGGCGCCGCCATATGGTCGGCTCGCTGTACCCGACCACCTCGGGTTGGCCGCCTCGGGCCTGTGGCAACGCTTCTGCGCCGTCTCCTACTACATTGACATTCATCAATATGAAGTCTGACACATACATTCACGATTGTCGATGGATTCTCACGTGACGCGCCGCATCATCACCACACTTCGTGACGAACGACCGCACCTCACCGAGGCGGCCGCGAGCATCCTGGCGGCGAGCAACGCGCAGCGTCTCGTGGCGGCGGGCGCGGCGCTGGCGGACCCGGTGCGGGTACAGCTTCTGGCGGTCCTGGCCGCGGCGGGAGAAGTGTGCAGTTGCGACCTCGAAGCCCCTCTGGAGCGAAGTCAGCCCACAATTTCTCATCACACCCGCATCCTGTGCGATGCGGGACTCATCGTCGGCGAAAAGCGTGGCCGATGGATGTGGTGGCGGCTCAATGAACCGGGTTGGCGCGAGCTCCAACAGACACTGGCACGGCTCTCCGGACCGCCACTGCACATCGAACGATGAGGAGTTGCTCATGACCGCACATCGTCGTGGCGTGACCATGCGTGAGTTTCCAAGTGACCTCGAGATTGTGACCACCCGATCGTTTCACGCACCCGCTTCGCTGGTCTTTGCAGCCCTCACCACGCCCGAGCACCTTCGTCGATGGTGGGCGACGGGTGGCGACACGATGACCATCTGCGAGGTGGATCTGCGACCTGGTGGCGCGTTTCATCACGTTTTCGTCACCCCGGATGGGAAGGAATGCTCGTTTCGGGGCTCCTACGTAGAGATCGCACCGCCGTCTCGACTGGTGAACACGTGGCTGTTCGAAGGATGGCCGAACGCGTGGGCTACCGAGACACACGAGATCAGGGAGAGCGACGGCGTCACCACGCTCACTCTCACCGTCGCGTTTCGAGATGCCGAGGGACGAGCACACATGACCCGGGCCCTCGCATCGGCGAATGGGGACGGCGACAACGGTCAAGATGCGAGTCT